>NZ_CP036266.1:2182500-2460064 GCF_007744075.1 Gimesia chilikensis
CCATTCTTTCTTATTCGAGCAATAAAGACACTATCACGATTCTCTCATCAATTTCCATATTCCTCCGTTCTGGGCCAGCAATGGATTCTGCTCTCAGAACAGTCTCTGGAATATGCTGAAACTCCTGCAATTAACTCATAACTCACTGGAATGCGTCTCATTGATAAATTCAATCGAGTCCTGTTCCGCTAATTGCATTTAGCTTTTTTACTACAGGAGACTTTTGTGTTGAATTCTATGTCCCGTAAGCGTGGCTTCACCCTGATTGAGCTGCTCGTTGTGATTGCCATCATTGCGATTTTGATCGCGCTTCTGCTTCCCGCCGTACAACAGGCACGTGAAGCAGCCCGTCGCAGTACCTGCAAAAACAATCTGAAACAGCTGGGGCTCGCGTTTCACAATTATCATGATACGCACCGCGTCCTGCCCCCCGCAGCGATTAATCCTGGCAGTGCAAACTGCACGTCAGTTTTTTCCACTAATAACATCATGAATCACACCTGTTTCCAGATGATTCTGCCGTTCCTGGACCAGGCACCACTTTACAATCTCTATAACTGGTCGATTCCCAGTGGACCTGCCATGCATTCCAGCTGTGGACATACCGCGCCACCCACCACTGCCAATCAGTTTGGTCTGCTCGACTCAACGCTTTCGATTTTTATCTGTCCTTCTGAAAGCGGAAATCCCAAAGGCACCACGAGCACTGCCGGCAGCTACACGTCCAACGGTGCGCATCGCACCAGTTATGGTGTCGCCGCGAATCAGTATGACTCAGATAAAGTCAGCTCTTTCCAGGGAGACACCTATTCCAAAAAAGCCGCACTGGGCCTGAATGGATCAGCCAGAATTTCTGCGATCAAAGATGGAACCAGTAACACCATGCTGTTGATCGAAACTCCGTTTGAAAAAACGACCAGCGGATCTGACGTTTATGTCGGCTTCGGTCCTTACTGGGATACGTACACCCATACCAATTCCATCCGTCCCACCGGTCAGGGCATCAATCGTCCCCGGAATGCAGCCTATAGCCAGCGGGTTTATGGTTGGGGCGCTGGTAGTTCACACACCGGTGGCGTACATATTCTCCTGGCTGACGGAGCCGTCCGCTTCCTGAGTGAAAATGCCGACATGACTTCCGTCGTGCAATCGCTGATTTCTGCCAGCGGCGGTGAAGTCATCGGCGAATTCTAATATTCGAAATGCTTTATCAATGTCCCGCTGCACCGTTCTGATACGGAGGCAGCGGGATTTTCGATTCCACTCTCCCTGGACTGCCATGTTTTCGATGACTGGCACGAATCAACGACCATCGATCCGTTGACGAACGGGGAGCATATTCACTGAAAGACAGACGACAGTCATGAAACACAGAGCGATTGAGAAAAAAATCGTCGGCTGCCTGCTGGCAGTCGTAGCATTGACGGCTTGTTCCGGCGGCGAATCGCTGCCCGATCTGGCTACAGTAACGGGAACCGTGAGTCTGGATGGAAATCCACTGCCGGCGGCCAATGTACTTTTCCAGCCCCAGCAGGGAAAAACGGCCTTCGCGATGACCGATGAAAACGGAAAATTCGAACTGATGTATAACCAGGATGTCACTGGAGCAACTCCTGGAAATTATACCGTCAAAATTTCGAAAGAAAAAAATCCGGAAGAACCCGGCAATGAACTGCTTCCGGCCAAATACAACGAGAAGACGACTCTGACTGCCGATGTCAAAGCCGATCAGGAAAACGATTTTCAGTTTGATCTGAAAACCAAATAATCAGATTCGCGTTTCTATTTTTTACAGATCCGGATTCAGCTCGTCAGAGTTGTTTCCGGATTTTGTAAAATCCGGTGATCGATTTCCAGGCCAGGGGCAGCATGCATAACCAGAGCAGGTAATTCAGCGTGCCCGGCAGGAAGTAAACATCAATGGGAATCCATGCATAGACGATAAACCGGGGACGAACCAGCCAGCTGTAGGGAATGGCCAGCGAACTGCGAATCATCGCGAAAACCACGACCAGCGTATAAAACAGCAGATATAAGCCCCCGACAGTGGCATGGACCACATCAAAATGAATCAGTGTAATCGTCGTAAAAGCAACGACTAACTGGTCTGCGGTCGTATCGGTAAATGAACCGCGATTCCCCGCCGTTCCCATGAAACGGGCCAGGGGGCCATCAATGCCGTCCAGCAGCACATGCAAAAACAGCAGTCCCAGCGCAACCAGCCGCGCTCCTTCCCAGCTTTGCCCAAAAGTAAAGCAGAACCCGATGCCACACAGCAGTGAGAGGCCGGTCAGCAGATTCGGCGTGATCCCGGAGCGGACACACAGCTTCAAAATCGGCAGAAAAAAACGCTGCCTGCGTGCCTGTGACGCGTCCATCATTGATTGTTCGCCGCTGGCATAGACGGAGACGCGGGGCTGGGGGGCATTTTTATGAGAAATCATTTCTGTGCGTTTCCTGACCAGGTCGACATCACCCCCCTGGATTCTGTTCGCGCGATTCGATTCCCGGTTTCAGGTCTCCTCGCCTTCCTCGAACAGTTGATCCAGAGCGCCGGATGCTTTGACCTCTTCAAAATTACGTCGAAAAACTTTTTCAGATTCCGGGTCCAGCTGCGGTGGCTTGTCATGTTCCCGGATGTACTGGCTCATCTGCTCCAGAGTCGGATCCGCAAAGTAATGATCGCTCATGGCCAGGGACACAATCATTTCATCATCCGTCCGGGGCCGGGCCTGACACTGGTCGCAGGGCATGAACGAGCCAAATTTGATATGGCCGCATTGAAAGCAGACAGCTTTTGTCATGGAGACCTCAGACTTTCTCTGCTGGAATTTGAATTCAGGAGTGCATTGGGATGATAAAGGGAGCACTTAGTATAACAAAGTTCAGACAGAAATATCCTGAGATTTATTAAGTTTCCTTTTTATATGGTTCGTGTTTGATATGATAGATTCGTTTGAAGCGCGCAGAGATTGATATTTTTTTAATTTAAATTGAGAGGAAACCATGGATCCGCACTCGTTTCAAAATCGGGGAAAACGTCTGATCGTAGCGGCTCTGCTGCTGACACTCATTTCCGTTCCTGCAGGACAGGGACGGGCAGAAAAAAAGACGGAAACCAAACCATTTCCCGTCGTTCTCCAGAAACGCGTTGCCGATGACGCGGGAAAATATCGTCCTGTCAAAGAAACCTTTTACTGGAAACCGGAAGAGACCGCGATCATCGTCTGTGACATGTGGGACGATCACACCTGTAAGCAGGCCGCCAAACGGGTTGCCGAAATGGCGCCCGCGATGAACGAAACACTCAAAGCAGCCCGGGATAAGGGAGTCTTTATCATTCACGCCCCCAGCGGGCGCATGAATTTTTATGCCGATACCCCTCAGCGACAACGCGCCATCGACGCACCCTTTGCCCAGGCACCTCTGGATTTCAAATGGAAATACTGGAATGACGAAAAAGAAGGGCAGCCGCTCGACTTCGTCCGGGCAGGGGGCTGTGGTTGTAAAGTGCCCTGCAAAGGCTGGGTACCCGATGAAACCGGGCTCCGGCACTGGAAGGGTGAAAAAATTCCCTGGACCCGCCAGATCGCGACCATTGATATCGCCGACGAAGATGCGATCAGCGATAACGGCCAGGAAGTTTTTAATCTGCTCGAACAGCGGGGAATTAAGAATGTGGTTTTGATGGGTGTGCACACCAACCTGTGTGTCTGCGGCCGCCCCTTTGGATTAAGACAGATGGTCTACCAGGGAAAAAATGCGGTTCTCTGCCGGGATCTTACCGATTCGCTTTTCCAGCAGAATGATCCTCCCATCAGTCATTTCCGGGGGACCGAACTGGTCGTGGAACATATTGAGAAAAAAATCTGTCCGACGATTCCCTCAACTACGTTCACCGGCAAGTCAGAATTTCGCTTTGATGAAAGTGCCACTCACTGATTTCGTTGATGAGACGGCGGAATCCTGACTGGCAACCTCCCGGCAGCGAAACGAATCGCTGTCCTCCCTCCTGAATTTTCTGGACAGTCTGCAAGATGCATACGCTTGATTATGGTGTTATTCTGGCCTACCTGCTGGTCTCCGTGGGCCTGGGGATCTACTTCGGTCGCAATCAGACCCGGCAGGAATTTTTTGCCGCCGGAAATTCGATGGGCTGGCTGCCCGTCGGTCTGAGTGTGATGGCGACGCTGTTTTCCGCCAACAGTTTCGTGATGTACCCCTCCATCGCGTATGGCAGCGGTCTGCGGATCAGCCTGTTTCTGATTTCGATTTCACTGATGGCGCCGCTGGTGCTCTGGGTCTTCATTCCCATTTATGCCCGCCTCAAATGTCAGACCGCTTATGAATACCTGGAACGCCGCTATCATGTGTCGGTCCGTTCCCTGGCCAGCGGACTCTTTATTTTTCTCAGAATCGGCTGGATGGCTTCCGCAACCTATGCCGCCTCGGTTGTTCTGGCCAACGTGATGCAGGTCGATCAGACCATGGTCATCGTCGTCCTCGGTATCGTCTCCATTTTTTATACGATGCTCGGCGGTCTGCGGGCTGTAATGTGGACCGACGTGATGCAGTTCTTCATTTTCAGTCTTACAATTCTGCTGACACTCGGCCTGATTTTAAGCCAGACCGAAGGGGGCGTCTCGGGTGTCATTTCGACTTACTTCGAGGGACGCAGCAATGTGCTGATCGATTTCACCCCCTCGATGACACTCGAATACGGCAGTTGGGCGCTGCTCATCGGTCTCTTTCTGGAAGGACTTTCCGCATTTGGTGCAGACCAGGTTGCCGTCCAGCGCTACATCGCCGCCCGTTCCGAACGAACGTCCCAGATCGGTTTCATGATTAACATTCTCGGCATGTGGACCGTAGTCCCCGGCCTGCTGGCCATCGGGATCGGCCTGTACTCGCACTACCAGCACTTCCCCGAAGAGATGGTCTCGGTGCTTGCCACCGAACTGGATGGACAACTGCCCGACTGGCGGACTGATGGGGCACCCGGCATCTCGGTCCCCGAATACTATCAGTCGTATCCTCAATATGTGGCCGAAGACATTCGAGCCCTGAATAAGCAGGACCAGGCACTGCCGCAGTATGTCCGCCTGCATTTTCCTCCCGGGGTCATTGGTCTGTTTCTGGTAGCTTTGATGGCAGCCGTGATGTCGAGTATCGACTCGGGCATTCACTCTGTAACAACCGCGCTGATGGTTGATTTCCGCGATCGCCACCTGCCACACTGGAAACCGGAGAATAATAAAATCGAAGTTCTGCAGGACCGGGCACTGGTCGTGCTGATCGGAATTCTCTCGGTGTTCCTCGCCTGTAACGTTGGTGAGATGGGTGACGTGTTTGCGATCGGCAAAAAAATGACTGCCGGTTTTGGGGGACCGTTACTGGCGGTCTTCGTACTGGCCCTGTTTTTCAAGAATACGACGACCGCCGGCGTCTGGGTGGGAACCTTTGTAGGGGCGGTCATTACCATTGCCCTGATGTATCTTTACTCGGACTGGTTTTCGGTCTGGTACTGGCCCATCGGTTTTGGCTTGAGTCTGATCATCGGCCTGGGCGTGAGCCTGGTCTCCAACCTGATTCACGGATCTCCTTCCAGCAGGGACTCGGAAGAGGAACCGCTCACTTTTTGGAATGTTGTGCGAAGTCAACAGACGCTTTCTCAGGAATCCAGCGAGTAATCTGCCATGAAATTTCTAGAAATGACTGCCGTCGAACTCAAGAACGTGCCCCGCGAAGACACACTGGTGGTGCTTCCGATCGCCGCCGTCGAACAGCACGGCCCCCACATGCCGACCGGCACCGATGACTTTATCTGCACCGCGGTCGCGGAAGCGGTAGAACAGAACCTGCCTGAGTCGCTGCTGCTCCTGCCGACACAATGGCTGGGAGCCAGTCAACATCATCTTCGCTGGGGGGCAACACTGACACCCCGCGTGGAAAATTACGAAACGCTGCTCTACGAGATCTGCGAGTCGGTACTGAATGACGGCTTCCAGCGGATTCTGATTCTCAACGGCCATGGCGGAAATATCGGACCGATGCAGACCGCGCTGCGTCGTCTTCAGGTCCATTACCCGGACTGCCAGTTGCTCGCGGCTTCCTACTGGTCGATCGCCGAACAGGAAATTGCAGCGCTCATGGAAGGGGAATGCAAAACAGTCGGACATGCCTGCGAAGCGGAAACATCGCTGATCATGCATCTGCGGCCCGAACTCGTGCATACGTCCAAAATTGAGAATTTCAGCGATTACGAACTCGACCTGGTGGACGGCGTCTATCATTGTCGCGATATGTATCAGCGAACCAGCGCCGGGGCGACCGGCCGCCCCGATCTGGCCACACCGGAAAAGGGAGCCCAGATGTTTTCCGGAATCGTCGCGCGGGTGACTGAGGTAATCGCTTCCCTCACCGAGGTGCATTAACCGGGAATCTGTAAGCAGATTATATAACCTGATGGCTGACGTTCAGAACAGGTACGGGTGTAGAAAACGTTCCAGATCCCGCGCTGCCAACGCATGCGCTATGTCTGCTGCCGAGGGGGCAGCCTGTAGATAGGCAGCTGCCACTTCGTCGGTGAAATCACTGTTCCGCGTATATTTGAGCTCCAGCGATTTGTCCTGCACGACTGGCTCGAAATCGAAAATCTTGCCCGCCTGGAGATATTCAATCAGTCCGGTATGCGCGGCTTTGACGGCCCGCATGCCCAGTGGAAACGCTTCGATTTCCTGGGGCGCCGGCAGGGCATGAAACAGCATCGGTCCCGAGTCGAGCCCCTTGGACAGCATGTGAATCGTGGCGCCCACGTAATCGGGGTGCCCTTCCTGCAGTGCCCAGAAATTACAACTGCTGCCTCGGTAGTAAGGCGAAACACCCATGTGAATATTTAAAGCACGGTGATTGACCAGAAAATCGATCAGATCCCCTTTGATAAAACTGCTGCCAAACACCACGTAATAATCGCTCTCCAGCGCCGGCTGCAGGGTGGACATTTCCAGGCGGTTCAGGTCGCCCAGTTTCATGGACAGCGATCGCACGTTGGCTGGTGAAAAACGGGGCAGTCCGAAAATCTCCTTCTCGGCGGCGATAACATGGCTGAAGTATTCCTGCATCACTTCGGAACGTCGGAAAAAGTCCGCCACCTGTCCCGGGAAAATCGTGTTGCATTCCTGGATGGCAAAGACTTCATCTGCAATCGAAGCCAGGCCGGCGATCAGCGAAAGGTGTCGGGGCTGGTTACTGGTGAAAACCGTGATTTTCATGCTGCCATCTTTTCCATGATATTGGCGTGATCTTCGCGGGGAAATTCAAGCTGCGAAATCTGTTGCTCAGCCATGTTCGAACGGAAACCGACTTTGATCTGCAGGTCCCTGAGAATCTTAAGTGTTTCTGCGTTGTAGGAATTACAGGGATGTGACACGGTGTCCGGGGCTACTCTCAGGATCCGGTTCAGTGTTTCAAAGTTCGTCTGGTACTCCACCCGCTGCCCATCCGCGTCCAGCGCCGACAGTGCGGTTGGATGCGTATGTGAGTGCAGTCCGATCACATGCTGCTGCGCGTGCAGGTCGATCACCTGTTGCTCATTCATCCACAGGTCGCTGGTGAATTCCGGTAGATCAATCTTCTCCGCCTGCATCATCTGATCCAGCACTTCAGTGTAAATATTCGGGCCCAGAACCTGGTCCCGTACAAAGCGAAACTGCCGATCGGGTTCGGTATAGAAGGGGAACTGCTTGAGATACTCTTCGGGAATAAATCCTTTGAGTGCCGTCGCGACTGCTGACTGGTAAGGTGACTCGCAAATGGTCTTGTAAAAACACCGATAGAAATCATTGATCGTTTCGAAACAGACCGTGCGGAATTTACGATAGATCTCCAGCTTTTCATTGCCGCCGGTAATCACAGATGAGTATACAAACCAGAAAGCCGTCAGGTTAAAATGCTGTAATACGGGCAAAGCGACTTCGTACTGGCAGAGCAGGGCATCATCAAACGTCAGGCAGGCTTCGTGATCATCCAGCGTACCCTGATTTGCTTTTTCCAGCCATTCACGTGCAGGCAGGATCCGATGTGACTGCTGGTAAAATTCGATGATCTGAGCTAGTTCGTCGGCAGAGATTGCCCCCTGTCCCTGAATATGTTTTTCATTATGAAAATGATGAAACATGATGCCGTGTGGTCGGAGATCTGAAGTCTTCAAAGGTTTCCCATAATTCAATAATGAGTAGAATAAATATGACCGATATCAGGCAGCGTGGTGCTGCTGCCCCTCTGCAAGGGCTTGCGCGACAACGGCAGCGATCCGCACGTGGGACTGGCCATCGCAGTTCCAGGCAGCGCGTACTTTCGCACCGCGCTCGGCTTCTCGCTCCGGAGCTTCCTTTTTCCAGCGGGACAATGCTTCGATTGCCTCTGGCACGGAGATCGAAAACGTTCCCCAGCCAAACAGGTGTAAAGGGATTCCGTGCGTCGGGTAATCGTGGTTCGAATGCACCAGCGCGACCTGTTTACCCAACAGCGCCGCCTCCACTGATACCGTTGACTTGTGAGTGATCAGAGCATCGCAGGCAGTCAGTGCCTCTGACAATGGTGTGTTTTCATTCAGGAATGCGATCTCCGGCCCCAGTCTCTGAATCACATTCTGCGCGAGGACCGCGTCACTATTGGGATGCGGACGAACGACTACTTTCCAGTGCGGACGCCTGGGAAGCAATTGTTCCAGGCACTGGACGATCAACTCTTCGTGCTGATCCCAGTGGGGTTTCATCCCATACAGCACCAGCAGGTCACCTGGCTGCACGCCATGCCGACTCCGCCAGTCAGCGGACAGGTCTGCGCCGCCGATCAGTTCGTGGATCCAGTCAAAATTCGGGTTACCGGATACTGTGAGTGCTTCGGGTTTTAATCCCCGGTCTACGAGAATCGAAGTTGCCTGATGAAAAGGGACGCAGACCCGGTCTGCTGGAATGTCGTTATAAGGTTGCAGGCCGAACAGGTCGAGCACACCAACCGAAGGAATGCCCCGTTCAGCGGCAACTCGGATCGAGGCCAGTTCGGCACGAGGTGAATTTGTCGTCAGCAGCACATCCGGTTGAACCAGATCAAATAGTCGTCGCACAGGTCCCAGGGGGAGGAAGGCCTGTCTCCCTTGCTCGTTAAAAGCCTGTGCCGCTCCTCCCGCTCCATGCTGATCTTCCAGGTCAGCATAAGAGAGTCCGAGGTAAGCAATCGATTCTTCCAGGGAATTGACCTTGCTCCCCTGGTGCATCTCTCTTGCCAGTCGGGTGCCGTGTTCCTGTGCTCGGGTATCTTCCTCGTGGATCAGGTCTCGAAAGCCCAGAGGTTCAAAACCGGCTTTGCGCAACGATGCCGCGGCCGTGGTCAGGCCTGCGATCTTCACGTCGAAGCCCTGTGCTTCCAGCAGTTTGAGCACCGGGATCAGCATCAGCACATGACCGCCTCCATAGCAGACGGCCAAGATCCGTTTTCGTTGAGGAGGGGAGAGATTCATGGTTCATTCTGTCGCGAGAAGAGATCAGTCAGGTTGGCAGACAATGGATACCGGAACAGGCCCGGATTAACTGAGAAATAGCGATTTTTGTCAAGACGAGATCAGGGATGCGTGTGTTCAAAATCAGGAATGAGACGGATTTACGGGGAGCCCAAATGGGGAGCTTATACTGTGCGGATGAATATTTTCAAGGGAAGCATTCTACCTGGTACATTTACTTCTCATGAAAAATGCCTGATATCTTCGATAATCAGTCCGATATTCGCTTATTAGTGGAAAATTGATCTTTCGCTGAAACGCCACAATATCGAAAATACCTGACCATCATTTTTACAGGGAAGTATGTAGTCAGTAGCAGCAGACGAAAGGATTCGTAATGTGTGGGATTATCGGTGGGTATGATCGTGAGCGACGCCCATTCGGAACTGCATTAGCGGAACAGGCATGTGAACGGATGCGGCACCGCGGCCCCGATGATCGGGGCTGGTTCGAAGCAGAGGGCATGCTCGTCGGCAATCAGCGCCTCTCGATCCTCGATCTCGCGGGCGGACACCAGCCCATGTTTTCCGATGATCGGCAGATCGTCGTCGTGCAGAATGGCGAAATCTATAATTTCAAAGAGCTGGCCCAGGGACTGAACTGCAAAACCACCTGCGATACTGAAGTCATTCTGCGCCTCTACGAACGGGACGGGGAAGCTTTCGTCAAACAGTTGAACGGCATGTTCTCGATTGCCATCCTCGATCTCCGTAAACAGAGTCTGTTGCTCTACCGGGACCGCATCGGGCAGAAACCACTCTATTTATATGACGATGGCAAGCGACTGATGTTTGCCTCGGAAATCAAATCCCTGTTTGCGATGGGCGTCAAAGCCGAGATGAACTGGGAAGGTTTCGATGCCTACCTGACCTACAATTTCGTACCGCCACCGATCACACTCTATCAGAACATTACCCATCTCATGCCCGGGCAGATGCTCAAGATCAGCCCGCAGGGAACCGAACAGACTTGCTGGTGGAACCTGGCTGACAGCCCCGTTGAGTGTCGTACGGAAGAATCCTGGTGCGAAGAAATTATTGAAACCTTACGGTCGGCGGTTCAGATCCGCCTGCGGGCCGATGTACCTCTCGGGGCATTTCTATCAGGCGGTATCGACAGTTCTTCAGTCGTTTCGTTAATGAGTCGCGAACTGCCTCACCCCGTGCAGACCTTCTGTATCGGCTTTGACGATCCCCGTTTTGATGAATCCATTTATGCCCGGGAAGTGGCAGAACTCTGCGGAACCAGTCATACCTGTGAAGTGTTGAATCCCAACCTGACCGCCAGTTGGCCGTTGACCGTTTATCATAATGACCAGCCGCACGGAGATGTCTCCTTCATGCCGACACACCGCGTCAGTTCACTGGCCCGCAGATCGGTCAAAGTGGTGCTGACCGGAGATGGCAGTGATGAACTGTTTGCTGGTTACGACGTGCATCGCAATTTCTTCGCCGGACAGGACCTCACACTCCCCCGCGAACAGATTGAAAACGCGTATATCAGTGCGATCAGCCTGTTTCGTCCTTCGGAAAAACGGTCCCTGTATACCAGCGAAACAAGTCAGAAGCTTGCCTCCGCCGATGCGTCACAGTATGCCCGTACGCATCTGGCCGAGTTCCGTCATCTGGATCCCATCAGTCAGGCCCTGGCCCTCGATACCAAACTGCTGCTGCCCGGAAACAACCTGGTCAAACCCGACAAAATGGCGATGGCAGTCTCGCTCGAACCGCGGGCACCGTACCTCGATTATCGGATGGTTAACCTCGCCTTCCGGATTCCCGGTGCCTTGAAGCTCCGCAACGGAATGACCAAATCAATCCTGAAAAAAGCCTGCGAGAAAATACTGCCCCAGAGCATTATTTACCGTAAAAAACAGATGTTTACAGTTCCCATCGGCGAATGGTTCAAACGGGAACTGGCCCCCTTTGTGAATGAAGTTCTGCTCTCGCCACGTTCGCTGGAGCGGGGCATCTTTCAGCCGGATCGCGTCGGCGAAATGATCCGTGATCACCAGTCGGGGCGGATGAATCATACGCGCACGCTGCGGGCGCTGCTCGCGTTCGAAATCTGGCAGCGCACCTTTATTGATACCATGTTCGATCATGCACCGACGTATGCAGAACTGGGTATCCAGAGTTCGGTCGAGCTGGAGGCGGTACCTAAACAGGCCGCTTGATTCTCGTATTCAAACACCATTATTTCGGAACAGGTCAGACTCATGGATGAGCAACGCCTATCACAATCAACGAGTCACTCTGCTGCCCGCCAGTCAGGAGGTCCTCACTTTGATCCCCGAAACATGCCGGCAGAACCGGCCGTGGTTTCTCACGAGGTTCGCACGGGTTATTTCTGGAAACGCCCCGCAGATATCATGCTGAGTGGGCTGGCCCTGGTGGCATTGGCCCCGCTGTTTCTGGTGATCTCTTTGCTGATCAAACTCACTTCTCCCGGTCCGGTCTTTTTCCGTCAGCAGCGACTGGGGCTTAACGAACGACCATTCTCGATTTTCAAGTTTCGCTCGATGCGTGCCGGCTCCGATAAGACGGGAGCCCAGTTCACCTCTGCCAACGATGCCCGTGTGACGGGGATCGGTAGGCTGATTCGCAAGACCAGCCTCGACGAACTGCCTCAATTAATCAATATCTTTCGCGGGGAGATGAGCCTCATCGGCCCGCGTCCTTATATCGGATTTGAACTGGAAAACGCCACACCTGATGAACGCCGCAAACGGGCCAGTGTCCGTCCCGGAGTCTCAGGGCTGGCGCAGGTCTCCGGTCGCAGCAGCCTGTCTCAACAGGCGGTCATCGATTATGACCTGCAATACGTGGAGCAATGCAGTCTCAAGTTTGATATTCAGATCCTGATACAGACGATTCGCAAAGTGATTCGCTGTGAAGGAACTAACTGAGACTCGTAAAACGTTGATTACTGAGAAGAGCAGGATGCCGAGAGGAAGTTGTCTGCTGTTCAGGCGTGAAAAATTGGTATCGCACGGAATTTATATTCCTGCTATTGATAAATCTGAACTGCTGCAGACTATTGCCTCTCTGGACTTCTGGTGTGATTGTTCCTGATACGAAATTAATAGAAGCAGTCTGACGGAATCTGAATTTATGCATATTTTTGAGGGTCTTCCAAGCCAGTTGGACTCCAGTCCTGTGATGCAGCTGAAACGCTCTACGTTCCAGGAGCTCTCATTTCGCACCGGGCTCTGGTTCGCGCTGGGCGTCGGCTTTGCGATTCCGATCTCCACCAGTCTGACCTCAGCGTTCAGCGTGGGAGTTTTAATCTGCTGGTTTCTTTCGGGACAGTATCGGGTAACCTTCGAACTGCTCCGAACATACCGGGTCGCCACGGTTTCACTGATCCTGTTCTGCACCCTGGCAGTGGGTTTGCTCTACACGCCCCAGACCCTCTCACTGGCTACCAGGAACCTGTTTAAATACCGTCAGTTTCTGATGATTCCCATTTACCTCTCCTTCTTTCTCGACAGTCGAGTCCGCCTGCGCGGCATTCGCATGTTTGAGTTGGCCCTGCTGCTGACACTGGCCGTCTCCATGTTCTGCTGGATGTTCGGCATCGAATGGGATGTCCCTTCGCACGATCATGCGATCTTTAAAAACCGGATCACCCAGAACATTTTAATGTCCTTTCTGGTCTACCTTTCTGCCTGGCGATTTCTGGAGAAACCCCGCAAAAACTGGTTCTGGGGCGCTGTCCTGCTGATCGCGACCGTAAATGTTCTGTTAATCGTACCGGGCCGTTCGGGCTATCTGGCGGTCGGCGTGCTGATTGGCGTATTGATGTATCAGAAGCTGGGATACAAGGGGATTCTTCCCGCGGGCGCCTGCGTGCTGGTCATTGGCATGATCTGTTATCAGTCTTCGGACCGCTTTCAGAGACGCATCGATCTGGTGATTTCCGAGATCAGAAATTACCACCAGACACAGGATCATGCCAGTGGCGTTAACCTGCGGATAGAGTTCCTGTTAAATGGCCTCGAACTCGCGCAGTCCAGCCCGATCTTTGGTTCCGGGACGGGGAGTTTCGCCATGCGTTACCACCAGCTGATGGAGCAGAAGGGGCAGATGGTGACAGCGAACCCGCACAATGAGTATGTGATGCTGCTGGTCCAGAACGGGGCGATAGGAGTCGGTTTGTTTCTGCTGTTGTTCTGGTTTTGTTGGCGGTCTACCCGAGGCCTCTCCGGTCTGGAGCCAGCGTTCGCACAAGCGGTAGTGGGAGTGTACATGATCGTTTGTCTGGTAAATTCGCTGATGCTGGATACCACCGAGGGAGGGCTGTTCGGTTATCTGATGGGCCTGACCTGTGCAGCCGGGGTCTCCACGAGAGGAGCCAGCCTGGGAACGTCACCCGTTGAAACAGATGCCGACGCTCCGGACAGTCAGGCTGAAACCCTGCAAAATGCGGCCTGATCCCCGGCAAAACTCCTCTGCGCGACTCACGTCTCAAGCCGGGATCGTTTCCACCTTTACACAAAAAACAGGTTGAAATATGATCCCCGCGCAATGAATTCGCAGGAATTTTCAGACTGTCAGAGCCGTGGAATGGATGCAAAACACCGCGACTGCTCTGACTTGAAGCGCTAATCAGGAAGGGGGGCCAGGGATGGCCGGTGCAGTTGGCTTAATCACGGCTCGAGGAGGCTCCAAGGGAGTCCCCCACAAAAATATCAAGGAACTGGCAGGCAAGCCATTGATCGCCTGGACGATCGAGGCGGCGCTGGCCAGTCAGGAGCTGGATCGGGTTGTGGTCTCTACAGATGACAAAGAGATCGCCTCTATCGCGCGGCAGTATGGAGCCGAAGTCCCGTTTCTGCGACCGCTCAGACTGGCCCTCGATGACTCCAGCCACGCCGATGTGGTCTTACATGCGATTGACTGGCTCGAAGAGCACGACCAGTTCGTCGCAGAATATGTGGTCATGCTGCAGCCGACGTCTCCCTTTCGCATTGCAGCAGACATTGACGGGGCACTCGACTTCGCCCGGAAGAAAAACGCAAAATCCGTAATTGGAATGATGCACGCTCCCAGTCACCCGATCTGTCTGCGGGGGATGACTGAGGACGGACTGCTGGTCGAACTGACCGAACAACGGGATGAGTCACAGCTCCGCAGGCAGTTGCTGGAAGACGTCTATGCATTTAATGGCGCCGTGTATGTTGTCCAGACGGAAGCGTTTCGTGAATCAAAAACCTTTCGGCCGGAAGGTGAGACCTACGGTTACCTGATGCCGACCGAACGATCGTGGGAAATTGATACGGAGTGGGAATTCCTCGTCGCCAGCCTGTTGATGAAAAATCAGCTGCAGGTGGCACCCCGATCTAAAGCGGCCTGAATTCTGTTCTCCTCGCTGTTGCTTTTTTATGAATTGTGCGAGTCATGCGCGAAACGATTCCGTTATCGGTACCGAGCCTCACCGGCAATGAATGGAACTACCTGAAAGACTGCCTGGACACAGGCTGGGTCTCTTCAGTCGGCTCCTATGTGGATCGTTTCGAACAGTCGGTTAGTGAATACGTTGGAACGCAGTTCGGCGTCGCTACGGTGAATGGCACGGCGGCTCTGCATCTGTCACTGTTGGCATGTGGCGTTCAACGCGGTGATGAAGTGCTGGCCCCCAGCTTCACTTTTATCGCACCCATCAATGCCATTCATTACTGTGGAGCCGAGCCGGTTTTTATTGGATCGGATCCCGCGACCTTCAATCTCGATCCCGAAAAAGTACGGCAATTCCTGACTGAAGAATGTACCCGTGAGGCAGACGTTGTTTTGAACCGTCGCACCGGTCGCAGAGTCAGTGCGATTCTACCAGTGCACATTTTCGGTCATCCGGTCGACATGGACCCGCTGAATGCAATCGCAGCGGAGTTTCAACTGCCTGTCATTGAAGACGCCTCCGAAAGCCTGGGATCGGACTATCGCGAACGCAAAACGGGCGGACTTGCGAAGGTCGGCTGTTTTTCTTTTAACGGCAACAAAATTATTACCTGTGGCGGCGGAGGGATGGTCACTACCAGTGATGAAGCACTCGCCAGTCACATTCGGCACTTGAGTACCCAGGCCAACCGCAGGCCCTTTGAATACGAACACGATGAGGTCGGTTTTAATTATCGACTCACCAATATTCAGGCGGCGCTCGGAGTTGCCCAGCTGGAGCAGCTCGATGGCTTTCTGGAAGTCAAACGTCGTAATGCCTGTCTCTACCGTGAACTGCTGGCAGAAATTCCCCAGGTGGAACTGGCATGGGAAGAGCCCTGGGCGCGAAGCAACTTCTGGCTCTGTGCGCTGCTCGTGCCTCCTGCGGATCGAGGGCCGCTGATGGAGTATTTGCTCGAACGCCAGGTGCAGGTCCGGCCTGCCTGGAAGCTGATGCATACCCTGTCCATGTATCAGCATTGTCAGACATACCAGCTGGAAGAGACCGAAGCGGCCTATGCCCGCTGCATCTCGATTCCTTCCAGCGTGCAGCTCAGTGAAGCCGACATCCGGTATGTCGTGGAATGCATCAAAGCTTATTTCGAGTCGTCATGAACCAGAACCGCACACCACTCATTCTGCTCGGAGGCGGAGGACATGCCAGGGTCCTCATCGATCTCCTTCTGGAATGGGACAGCTATATGCCGGCAGGTATTCTGGATCCGGAACTCGCAGTGGGAAGTCAGATCAAAGGAGTCCCGGTGCTGGGAACCGACGAGGAACTTCGTACTCAGCAAGAGCAGGGGATCCAGCATGCCGTCGTGGCGGTCGGCAGCACACGCACGACCGCCTTACGACGCACTCTGTACGGTCAGCTCCGCGAACTCGGATTCGAACAACCCTCGCTGGTTCATCCCAGTGCGATTCTCTCATCGTCCGTGATCTTAGGCGAGGGAGCGCAGGTGATGGCCGGTGCGATAATTCAGACAGAGACCCGGATTGGAGCCGGGGCCGTGGTCAATACGGGAGCCCGCATCGATCACGATTGTGAAATCAAACAACATGCGTTTCTCGCGCCGGGAGTCATCCTCAGTGGTGGCGTCACCGTCGGCGAGAATGCATTCCTGGGAGCCGGTGCCGTGGTAATTCAGGGCACGCACATCGGTAACAATGCGGTCATCGCCGCAGGAGCCGTCGTGGTCCGGGATGTTGAGGATGGAGCCTTAGTAAAAGGAGTACCCGCGAAATGAGCGTATTCATCATCGCCGAAGCAGGCGTAAACCATAATGGCAGTGTCGAAACCGCGAAGAAAATGATCGATGCCGCCGTGCAGGCTGGCGCCGATGCAATCAAATTTCAGACCTTCAAAACGGAAAAGCTGGTCTGCAAATCAACGCCCCAGGCTGAATACCAGATGAAAAACAGCCTGAATGGGGAATCGGAGACCCAGTTTACCCTGCTCAAAAAACTGGAGATTAACCAGGAGACGCACCGCGAACTGTTCGATTACTGCGAGCAGTCCGGCATCGTTTTCATTTCGACCCCCTTCGATCTGGACAGCATCGATCTGCTGAAATCGCTGGGACTGCAGTTGATCAAGGTCCCTTCAGGCGAGATCACGAATTACCCCTACCTGAAAAAAGTCGCCCAGACATTTAACCAGGTGGTCCTCTCGACCGGCATGGCCGATCTGGGAGAGATTGAAGATGCACTCAATATTCTGATCAACAACGGCGTCTCCCGCGAAAACATTACCGTGCTGCACTGCAATACCGAGTATCCGACGCCCATTCAGGATGTTAACCTGCGGGCAATGCTCACCATCCGCGATGCCTTTGGTGTGAAAGTCGGTTATTCGGATCATACACTGGGCATTGAAGTCTCGATTGCCGCAACGGCCCTCGGTGCCACCGTGATTGAGAAACACTTCACACTCGATAAAAACATGGAAGGCCCGGATCATGCCGCGTCTTTGGAACCAGACGAACTGCTGATGCTCGTACGCGGGATCCGGAACACCGAAAAATCGCTGGGCAGTCCGCTCAAACGACCTTCTGCCTCTGAGTCCAAGAACAAACCAGTGGTCCGCAAAAGCATCGTCGCTGCCGGGGATATCAAGCAGGGAGACGTGTTCACAGAAGAGAACCTCTGCGTGAAACGACCGGGAACCGGAATCAGTCCGATGCAGTGGGATCAGGTCATCAACCAGGTGGCCCGGCGAGATTATGTCGAAGACGAAATCATTGAGTTATGAGTAACCGTGTCTGTGTTGTCACCGGATCACGGGCCGAATACGGTCTGCTAAGCCCTCTGCTGGAAGCGCTGCGCGCCGAGGAGAGTTTCGAGTTGCAACTGCTGGTGACCGGATCGCATCTGTCACCCGAATTTGGACTGACCTATCGCGAGATCGAAGCAGACGGATATACGATCGACGAAAAAGTCGAAGTCGTGCTCAGTTCCGATACCCCGGTCGGTATCTGTAAATCGATGGGCCTGGGACTGATCAGTTTTGCCGAAGCGTATGCCCGCCTGACCCCCGATCTGATTCTGGTGCTCGGCGATCGTTATGAAATATTCAGCGCCGTCTCCGCTGCACACATCAGTCGTATTCCCGTCGCTCATCTGCACGGAGGGGAAGTGACCGAAGGAGCATTCGACGATGCGCTGCGGCATTCGATCACCAAGATGAGCCACCTGCATTTCACCTCCACGGACGCCTATCGTCAGCGGGTGATTCAACTGGGAGAAGCCCCCGAGCGGGTTTTCAATGTAGGGGCGATCGGGTTAGATAATCTGCGTCGACTTCCTTTGCTCTCACGCGAAGATCTGGAACAGCAGCTGGGGTTTAAGTTTAATAATCACAATCTGTTATGCACATTTCACCCTGTGACGCTGGAGCACAATTCGTCTGAGCAGCAGATCCAGAGTCTGTTAAACGTGCTGGAGCAACAGGTGGATACGAGTGTCATTTTCACAAAGACAAATGCAGACACCGACGGGCGGATCATCAATCAGATGATCGATGATTTTGCCGCGAAAAACCCGGATCGATTCCATTCGCATGTTAGTCTGGGGCGATTGCGTTATTTGTCGATGATGCAGTTTGTGGATGCGGTCGTGGGGAATTCGTCGAGTGGCATCATCGAGGCACCTGGATTTCGAATCGGTACGATTAACATTGGCAACCGTCAGACAGGGCGGATCAAATCGGAACTGGTCATCGATTGTGAGCCCACGGAAACAGGTATAGCGTCGGCTTTTAAAACATTGTATTCTTCCGACTTCCAGAAGCGGCGTTCGCAGGCAAAGAACCCTTATGGAGCAGGGCAGACGACGTCGCAAATTATCAGTATTCTCAAGGAGCAATTTCCCCGTCGGACGACTCAGAAATCCTTTTATGATCTGGATTAAGCCCGACATCGAGAAGCTGGAATCAATCAGGGAGATGGAATCCCTGTTCGGATAAAGTGGGCCAGGGATGGACGTTATGAATGATTGTCTGATCAGCGCATCTGCAGATATCAAAGAAGCAATTCGCGCCATCGAGGCTGGCAAGAAGGGGATCGCCGTGGTTGTCGATCCCGCGCAAAAGCTGCAGGGTGTCATTACCGATGGTGATGTGCGTCGCGGTTTGCTGGCTGGTCTCCGCCTGCAGGATTCGGTGACCCGGATAATGAACTGCCGGCCGACCAGAGCCGATGTGGCTATGCCTCAGTCATCACTCGTGGAACTGCTCGACTCCAGCGGCCTGGAGGCAATGCCGCTGGTCGATGCCGAGAATCGTGTCGTCAAAGTCGTGCTCTCTGCCGAGCTGACCCGTCGGACCGACACCGGGCAGGCAACGGGATACAGCTGTGCTCTCATCATGGCAGGAGGAGAAGGGCGGCGGCTGTTACCACTCACAGAAAATCTTCCCAAGCCTCTGGTAGAAGTCGGTGGGATGCCATTAATCGAACGGCAGGTGCGTCGTCTGGCAACCGCGGGAGTGGAACGTATTTATATCGCTGTGAATTACCTTGCCGAGATGATCGAATCGCATCTCGGGGATGGCAGCCGATTCGGGACCGAGATCGTATTTTTACGCGAGCGGGAAAAACTCGGAACCGCGGGAGCCCTGTCTCTGATTGAAGAGACTCCCGCAGGACCTTTGCTGCTGATGAATGGCGATGTCTTTACGTCGATCAATTATCAGTCACTGCTCGACTTCCATTTGAAACATGAGTCACTGCTCACGGTCGCTGCCATCGATTATCACGTTGAAATCCCTTATGGCGTGATTAAGACAGAAGGACCTTTCGCAGTCCGCCTGGAAGAAAAACCATCCCAACAGTTTCTGTGTAATGCGGGAATCTATGCCCTCTCCCCGGAGGCCGTCTGTCAGGTCCCGCGAAATCAGCCCTATAACATGACCGACCTGATCGAGTCGAATCTCAACAGTCAACCGGGGGTCGCCGTGTTTCCGGTCCATGAATACTGGTCGGACATCGGAACTCATGCCGAGCTGGACAAGGCACGTACTGAACTCAAACTGGCCCGAGAAACCCTGGATGGGTCGGACCAGGATGACGAGAGTGCCGTCCATCTGCAGTTGAATCAGCGCCGGGCCGCCTGATCATCACCCAATCGTTTTAAACATCAAAAGAAACAAATCAATGTCAGAGTCGTTATCAGGAAAACAAACGCTGGTCACCGGCGCAGATGGCTTTATTGGAAGCCATCTGGTTGAGCAGCTCGTCCAGGCGGGAGCCCGTGTGCGTGCGCTCGTATATTACAATTCCTGGAATCAAATCGGCTGGTTGAATGATGTCGCTCCCGAGGTCCTGAAAGATGTGGAAATCATTCAGGGCGATATTCGCGATGCAGAACGGATTCAACTGGCAGTCGCAGACTGCGAATATGTGTTTCACCTCTCGAGCCTGATTGCAATTCCTTACAGCTACGTCGCCGCGCGGTCGTATGTGGATACCAATATCACCGGTGCCTTGAATGTGCTGCAGGCCTGTCGTAATTCAGACCGGCTCACACGACTTGTGCATGTCTCGACTTCCGAGGTCTACGGGACCGCTCAGACCGTTCCCATTGATGAGCAGCATCCCCTGGTGGGACAGTCACCTTATTCCGCCAGTAAAATTGGTGCAGACAAGATGGCCGAGAGTTTTTATCTCTCCTTCGAACTGCCCGTAGTGACTGCCCGACCTTTTAACACTTTTGGTCCCCGGCAGACCGCTCGCGCTGTGATTCCAACCATCGCCAGCCAGTTGCAGGCTGGTTGCAGTGAATTAAAACTGGGAGCCCTGACACCCACCCGTGATTTCAACTTCGCTACGGATACCGCGGCCGGCATGATCTCGCTGGCACTCTGTCCGCAGGCGGAAGGTGAGGTGGTGAATATCGGCAGTGGCGAAGAGTGGTCGATTGAAGAGACCGCGCAAATGCTGATGGAAGTCACGGGGAAAGAAGTTCCCATCATCTGTGACGAAGATCGGATTCGCCCCGAAAAAAGTGAAGTCAATCGCCTGCTGGCGGACAATTCCAAAATTCAAAAACTGACCGGCTGGCAATCGCAGGTCTCATTTAAAGACGGTCTGGCCGCGACCGCAGAATGGATCGGACGCAACTTACAATATTTCAATGCGGAACGTTATTCCATTTAAGTAATTCACCTCTTTCAGATAAGAAGACTATGTCACGTTCTGTTTCCATCTCAGCACTGTTTGTCGCCATCGCCATGATTCTCGGGCGGTTGACCGGCCTGCTGCGCGTGCTGGGACTGGCCACGGTTCTGGGGGTTTCCTATGCCAATGACCTGGCCGTATTGATTATTTCCGTACCAGACTTTTTGAATTCCATGCTGATTGGCGGGGCGATGGCAGCGGTTCTCGTTCCTGAAATTCATCGGCGAAATCAGGCGGACTCCGGTCAGACAGCCAGCCAGTTGATTGTACAGACGATGGTCGTTGTCGCTGCTATTTCCGGAATCCTGGCGCTGATTCTGGCAGCTCTGGCTCCCTGGTTTACCCAGGGGCTCGCATCCGGATTTTCGGTAGCGCAGATCAGTCAGGCCAGCCCACTGATTGTGGTCGTCTTGTGGGCCTTCCCGATCTCGGCGGTTACGGCGGTTACCGGCGCCGTCCTGCAGTCTCAGCATAAACCTCTGGTACCCGCGTATGGCAATCTGTTTTTTAACCTGATCGTCATTCTGGCGATTCTATTCTGGGTCAACGCGGATCAGCTTCAGATCCTGGCCTGGGCGGTGGTGGCCGCGGCCCTGTTCCGCCTGGTGACACAAATGGTTCCCTGTCTGTTCCAGGGCACCCTGCGGGGCGGGTTACAGAATTTACTGAAATTCGAAACGCTCGACCGCCGACTACTGGTCAAATATTTTCAGGCGCTGACCGCCATTGGTCTGGTGATCGCGTTCCCCGTCGTTTCACGCTCCTTCGCTTCTGCCTACACGGGGGGGATCAGCCTGTTCGAATATGCCCAGAAACTGGTGGAATTACCGCGGGGACTGCTGGGAGCAATTCTGACAATGGTCATTTTCCCTCGGTTAAGCCATGCTTTTGCTGAAGGGAAGTCAGCCGACGGTTCCCGCATGATCAGCCAGGCCTCGGGTCTGATCCTGCTGATCTCAATTCCAGTGACAGTAGTGATTTACGGCTGCGCTGAACCAATGATCTCTTTTCTGTTTCAGCGTGGTCAGTTCTCCGCATATGATGTCGCACGGACAGCAGAATTATTGCAGATCGCAATTTTAGCGATGCCGGCCCTGATCATGTCTATTTTGACGATGGATGTCTTCTATGCCCGTCACGAAACCATGATTCCTTTCCGGTTCAGCCTGATTTCTCTGGTATGTCTGGTGGTATTTTCGCTGATTTTACGTACTTTTATGGGGATTTCCGGCGTCATGCTCGCGTTCGTGCTGACCAGCTGGTTTCATTTTCTGATGCTGACCGTCGGGCTGTATCTGAAAATGCGGGTTTCTGTCATTGAAGGGGTCAATTTGAAACATTGTGCCGCATTGGTTCTGCTGACATTCTCAGGAATCACCTTTTCCGCTATGATGTTAAGAGTGATTACGGAACCGGTAATGCTGGTTATCTATTCGGGATTCGTGGGATTATTCTGCTTTGGGGCCGTGTTGGTGATCCTGAAGAATCACCTCCCGCGTTTCCACAGGAAGCTGTCTTTATAATGAAGTATCTATATATCACCGATTGCCCTGAGATCGCAAAGTACGTAGATCAGTGCGGGGTGGATCGTATATTCATTGACCTGGAACTGCTCGGCAAGGTCGATCGACAGGGAGACAGAGATACTGTCATTTCACATCATCGCGTGGAAAATATCTCTCGCGTAAAACAGGTGGTAAATCAGGCGGAAGTTTTGGTCCGGGTCAATCCGTTGAATCCCAATTCTGCCGAGGAGATCGAGCAGGTCATCGAGCAGGGAGCCGATGCCCTGATGCTGCCCATGTTCCGCTCGGTAGAAGAAATCGAGTGGTTCTGTGATCGCGTCAATTCACGGGCTCAAGTTGTGCCGCTCGTGGAGACCGTTGGTGCGATGGACCAGCTCGATCAGATCGTACAATTGCCGGGGGTCTCTCAGGTACACATCGGTCTGAATGATCTGCACCTCGACCTGGAGCTCAATTTCATGTTTGAGCTGATGTCCAATGGCATGGTGGAAGAAATGGCAGCCATCTGTCGCGAGGCGAATGTCCCCTTCGGAATTGGTGGGATATCGACCATGGACACCGGCCTGGTTTCCGGCCGCCTGGTATTATCCGAACATGCCCGCCTGGGTTCAGAGTGGGTGATTCTGTCCCGTTCATTTCATCAACTGGCGCACAGCCTGCAGGAACTTCAGGAAAAGATTGACCTGCCTCTGGAGCTGGAGAAAGTGGATCAGCATTTTGCAGAGCTGCTCAAGCGGTCTGATTTTGAAATTGAACAGGATAAACAGACACTTTACCATGCGATCAATCAGGTGGCACGCGATGAACTGTCCGAGCGAAACGCCTCCTGAGAGAGACTCACTCGCATGCTCCGCGAGTTGAAAATGTCACGTGCAGCAAAATTCGCCCCAGCCGGGGTTTCAACAAATCTGTGAACCTCCAGGTTCTCTAAGCAATTCCCATTCAAGCTGAAGGATGATAGCGACTGATGAATTCCGTATTAGTAACCGGCGGTGCCGGCTTTCTGGGAAGCCACTTGTGTGACCGGCTGATCGAGATGGGGAAGAATGTTATTTGTGTGGATAATTTCTTCACGGGTAATAAACGGAACATCGCTCATCTGATCGGCCATCCCCGATTTGAAGTGATCCGCCACGATATCGTGCATCCGATCTACCTCGAAGTGAATGAGATTTACAATCTCGCCTGTCCCGCTTCTCCGGTTGCCTATCAGTATAACCCCATCAAAACGATCAAAACCTCAACCGTCGGCATGGTGAACGTGCTCGGTCTGGCGAAACGCTGCCGGGCCAAAGTCCTGCACGCTTCCACGTCTGAAGTCTACGGTGATCCAACAGTGCATCCCCAGGTGGAAGAGTACTGGGGCAATGTGAATCCCCTCGGGCCGCGGAGCTGTTATGACGAAGGGAAACGCATCGCGGAATCCCTGTGTGTCAACTACCATCACGCCCACAAGGTTCCGATTCGCCTCGTTCGAATTTTCAATACGTATGGACCGCGGATGGATCCCAATGACGGTCGCGTGATCTCCAACTTCATCAACCAGGCTTTACGGGGCGAACCGATCACAATCTATGGTGACGGTCAGCAGACCCGTTCCTTCTGTTACGTCGATGACCTGATCAGCGGTTTTCTGAAGATGATGGAGCAGGAAGAGACCACCGGTCCGGTGAACCTCGGTAATCCGGTAGAGAACACAATGCTCGAACTGGCCGAAGCGGTCCTGGAACATGTGGATTCTTCTTCCAAACTGATCCATGAACCACTGCCTCAGGATGATCCCAAGCAGCGCTGTCCTGATATCACAAAAGCCAAATCGTTTCTGAAATGGGAACCGCAGGTTTCTCTGAAAGAAGGCCTGGGTAAAACCGTCGAATATTATCGGCAACTGATGGATCAGGAATCAGCATGAGTCAGATTCTGGTGACAGGTGCGGCTGGATTCATCGGATTCCATGTCACGTCTCAACTGCTCGCGCAGGGACATCAGGTTACGGGCATTGATAACCTCAACAGTCACTATTCAGTGCAGTTGAAGCAGGACCGTCTCCAGGTCTTACAGAAGTCCGATCAGTTCGAGTTCGCTGAAATTGACCTGGTTGACGTTGCCGCCTTTGATCAACTGTTTGAGCAGCAGCAGTTTGATAAGGTGATTCACCTGGCGGCAGAAGTCGGGGTCCGTAATTCCCTGCTCAAACCGCTGGAGTATGTTCAGAGTAATGTAGTCGGGTTTGTGAATCTGCTCGAGCATTGTCGTAAAGGTCAGGTGCAGCACCTGGTCTATGCCTCGTCCAGCTCGGTCTATGGTGCGAATAAAAAGACGCCGTATGCCACGCACGATCCGGTTGACCATCCGGTCAGTCTGTATGCCGCTACCAAGCGGGCTGATGAACTCATCGCTCACAGTTACAGTCATCTGTATGATCTGCCCACAACCGGCCTGCGGTTCTTCACCGTTTACGGACCCTGGGGCCGTCCCGACATGGCAGTGCACATTTTCACGAAAGCCATTCTGGAAGGCACACCAATCAAGGTTTTCAATCACGGGAACCTGAAACGCGATTTCACCTATGTCGATGATATCGTGGCCGGTGTCCTGGGCGTACTCGAACAGATTCCTGAACGCAGCACTTTTGCAGCAGAGCCCACTCCCCGGGAACGGGACCGGCAGACCGAAGCCCCTTACCGACTGTATAACATTGGTAATCACCAGCCGGTCGACCTGTCGCGACTCATCGATGTGATTGAGCAGCGTGTAGGGAAACCGGCGATTCGTGAAAATTATCCGATGCAGCCCGGCGATGTTCTGGAGACCTACGCTGATATTTCTGAGCTGCAGCAGGCGACGGGTTTCGCCCCTGCGACTTCCATTGAAGCAGGCATCGATCGCTTCGTGGAATGGTACCTGTCCTATTATGACACTCCACAGGGATAGCAGTTTACCGGGCGATCAGATGCAGGTCAGACGCTTCGCGTCAGTCTAGATCTGTTCGATAATCCGTGGAATCAATCGGGCGAGTTTTGCGCCACCCTCGGCAGCCACAGACAGAATCTTGCTGATGTCGACCGGCTCCAGGGCATCGGGCAGACACAGGTCCGTCACAACAGACAATCCCAGCACCCGCATCGATGCATGATTGGCCACGATGCATTCCGGCACAGTTGACATGCCGACACAGTCCGCTCCCATCAACCGCAGCATCCGGTATTCAGCCCGCGTTTCCAGGTTCGGCCCTGCGACCGCCACAAAGACACCGGTCTGCGTACGGATCTGCAGTTCCAGCGCTGTCTGCTCGGCGACCTTGATCAGTTCCTGATCGTAGGGAGCAGACATGTCCGGAAAGCGAATGCCCAGCCGGTCGTCGTTCACGCCTCTTAGAGGATTGTCACCCATCAGGTTGATCTGATCTTCGATGATCATGATGTCAGCCAGCCGGTACTGAGGATTCATTCCGCCGGATGCGTTGGTCACGATCAGTGTGTCCACTCCCAGAGCCTGCATCACGCGGACCGGGAAGGTGACTTCCTTCATCGAGTAGCCTTCATAGAAATGAAAGCGGCCTTCCATCGCCACCAGCGGTTTTCCATCCAGGCTTCCAAACACCAGCTGCCCGGCATGCGATTCAACTGTCGAACGCGGGAAGTGTGGGATTTCTTCGTAAGGAATGGTGACGTCCTGTTCGATCTGTTTGGTGAAGTCGCCCAGGCCGGTACCCAGAATCAGACCGATGCGTGGTTTTTGACTGATCCGGGTATTAAGAAAATCGATGGCATCGTTGACTTGTTCAACCAATCCCTGCATGTCATGTTCTTTCGGTGAAGGTCTTGAGGAGGCCGATTGAAGCGACGAAACTCGCAGGCTGATAGAAGAGTCAAATGCGTGCCGCTCTCTGGAAGGTAGCAGAGCCAGGCTCGCGGATCAACCACGAGCCTCCCAGCTGATTCAGAAACGACTTAGAACATATCGTCGTCATCATCGAAATCATCGTCTTCGAAGTCGTCGTCTTCGAAATCATCGTCTTCTTCATCATCGAAGTCGTCGTCTTCCTCTTCTTCATCGTCGTCGTCGAATTCATCATCGTCATCGAATTCATCGTCGTCGATATCTTCGAGGTCATCAAAGCCAATGTTTTCTTCATCATCGTCTAGCGAAAAGAAAACGAAGGGGAGCTTATCCGAGAACGTTTCAAGCTCTTCAGGGGATTCGGTATGAAGGGAATCAGCTAATAACACAGTTACATCCTCGTGATTTCGTTGTATGTGCTTTCCAGGTCTCTAAACGATTATTTAACGGTTGGGGGTCCGTTGTGAGTTACCCCCGGAGGGAGCAAGTCAACACACGGAAGTGCTGAACTGGCAGCGATTCTACGAAATCTGCCGGCCGCAATTATTCCCTTTATTTTATTTATTTTGCTTTGTCAAGTGCGAAAAAAATGAACTGAAAATATATAGAATTATTTCCGTCTGAGTGGTGGAATCACATGAGGAAAAAATCGTCGATTTGCACCTTCAGACCAAAAAATATGGCCCGGATACTGCCAGTTTCCGGGCGGGGAATCTGTAGTGATAACATGAATAGCGGGCGAAGCAGACCCTCCGTCAGCGGGGCCTGGATTCATCGAATCTTCAAATGAATTTCATACCCGTCTCCAGGCATGCTTTTGCCAGGCAAATCCGGTCGGGGGAGGTCTCGAGGACCCCCGTTTCAGCCCGGATTCAGAGCCCCGCCACAGCTCGATCCCGCCCCGGCCGTACAGCCAAAACAGTGCCGCTGAGTCACGATGGGGCGTTTCTCCAGAGATCCATAATCAAAATCTCGGATATGTCTCTGTCGGGGCGGTGAGACGGGAAGCGCAAGCATCTGGTTGAAATCACAGTCGTAGAGATAACCCTCCCAGTCGACCGAGATCAGCGAGCGGCACATGACCCCCGGGACTGTCTCCGGGTTAAATGCCTGGACCAGGCGAGACATGTACTCTTCCAGTCGCTCTTGTGCTACCAGATCACTTAAATACCGGCTGATAGGCATGTTGGTGATCGTAATCAGGTTCGTAAACTCGATGCCAAACCGCGATCGCAGTTGCTCCCGATAGGCGGATTCGAGCTGTCCCTGATCGGGGGGCAGGGAGTGCCCGACCGGGTTATAGACCAGCGTGAGTTTCAGGGGGGATTCGGGAGCCCCATAACCCACTTCATTGAGGCGTTTCAGGGCCTGGATCGATTTCTGAAACGCACCATCGCCCCGCTGAGCGTCGGTATTCTCTTCGAGGTAGCAGGGCAGGGAGGCGACAATCTCGACTTCGTGCTCCGCCAGGAATTCCGGCAGATCCCGATAGCCCGGCGCGAGCAGAATGGTCAGATTGCAGCGATCGATGATCCGCTTGCCCATCTCACGTCCACGTCTGACCATCAGCCGAAAATGGGGATTCATCTCCGGGGCGCCCCCCGTCAGATCCAGGGTCTGGAAGCCGGGATGTGCCAGGGCGCGTAGACAGTGCTCGATATTCTCAATCTGCATAATCTCCCTGCGGTCCGGACCGGCGTCCACATGGCAATGCTCGCACGTCATGTTGCACAATCGCCCGAGGTTGACCTGCAGCGTTTCCAGTGTCTGGGCCTGCAGCAGCGGGAGTTGATGCGATTCAAGCTGCGCATCAAACGTCGGCACCTGGTCCTGAGCAGCGAGAATCTTTAACTGCTCGCGCGGATCAGCCAGTTTGCTCTGTTGTCGCAGCAGGGTGAGTGAAGGCATAAACGTTCCCGATCTTCCGTTTTCGTCTCTGGGTTATATCTTCCATGGAGCAAGTCATCAGCCGCTCAGCAGCAGCCACCGTCCGGGGTACAGCAGGAGTCCAGAATCTGGGTGGTCAGGTCAAAACCCTTGCCTTTGGTTTCCCGGGGATCCCGAATCGCATTCCGACGACAGTCCATCTCGGTCGCCTGTTCCAGTGGAATATCCTGGTACGGTTCCACCGGCAGAAACTGTCCCGTATAAGGGGCCTGCTGCAACAGATTGAATGTTTTGTCGCAGACCGCGATCCGCTGTCCGCGGAAATAGAGATGACCGTCGTCGTCTTCCACTTTTTTGAACGGACCGCGATAAATCAAAGCCTGGTTACGCTCCAGGCAGGGCCCTTGTTTTCCTTTATAAGCAGAGACGGTGACCGAACGGAACTCAATTCCGTTGACGGTCTGCCAGGGCTGCTCTTCGCGTTTGAGAATTTCTATCCCATGGAAGCCAGCCGCTTCGAAAGCCGCCAGGAACGCATCTTCCCGAAACGCGCCCGAGATACAACCCGACCAGAGCGTCGGATCATCGCGCATCTCCTGGGGCACATCTTCATCGCAGACGATATCGCTGATGACCGCTTTCCCGCCCCGCTTCAATACCCGAAAGACTTCCTGCAGCAACTGAGCCCGGTCCGCTTCCCGCACCAGGTTCAACACGCAGTTGGAGACGACACAGTCGACACTCTCGTCCGCGATCAGGGGCGATTCACTGCGCAGTCGCTGTTCCAGGTCACGCAGTTCCAGCCAGCGTGCCTGGCTATCGATGGGGCTGTGGGCCAGTTCCTGGTTGAGCAGGTCGAGGTCCAGCTGCAGATCCTGAATCAGGCCGCAGCGAAATTCCACGTTCGCATATCCCAGTTCTTCCGCGACCGGCTGCTGATACTTTCGCGCCAGCGCCAGCATTTCTGCATTGCAGTCCACGCCGATCACCCGTCCCTCCGGGCCGACAATCTGGGAAGCGATATAACAGATCTTACCGCCCCCCGATCCCAGGTCGAGGACCGTGTCTCCCGGAGAAATGTAGGGTGACG
Source organism: Gimesia chilikensis (assembly GCF_007744075.1). NCBI lineage: Bacteria > Pseudomonadati > Planctomycetota > Planctomycetia > Planctomycetales > Planctomycetaceae > Gimesia > Gimesia chilikensis. The sequence continues at coordinate 2,212,020 of NZ_CP036266.1, forward strand.
GATCTCCGCAGCCGTAATCTTTTTCGAGAATTTCTTCCGGGATGATCGACAGGTAGGCGGGGTTGTATTGTACCGGACAGCAGAGTGATTGCTCGAGTTCCTGGGCGGCACTGGCATAGCGATTGTAAACCGATGCCTCTTCGGTTGACTGCTGTCGCGCATTGACTGAGTTCATAGCGTTGCGTTTTCCTTTCCGGTTCGCTGAATCAGCGAGAGGAAGTTCCAATCAGGGGGTGTACCTGTTTCTCAGGCTCCTACAGTATAATCGACGGCGGGAAATCGATAAACATTCCCTTTCCCCTCAACAGGCGACTTCTGGATGTTTCCAGCATGGACTATGATGACGTTCCGGGCTGTGAAGCACCTCACATTTTCCGATTCCTTCTTCAAAAAAGGGTTCATTCCGCACCATGGATTCTGCAGCAGCGCTTTCCGTCGTGATCCCGATACTCCAGGGGGATGCAACCTGGCGTGACCTGCTGCCCGATTTGAGTGCGTTTCCGGATTCAACCGAGTTTCTGTTTGTCTCAAATGGGCCTCCACCCGCTGACTGGGAGACGCTACTGCAGGCATTTCCACTCCGGCAGCAATGTCGCTGGCAGCAGACAGCAATCGGCCGAGCGGTGCAGATGAACCAGGGAGCCGCGCTGGCTCAAAAGCCCATTCTGCTGTTCCTGCACGCCGATTCACGTCTCTCTCCGCGTAGCGTTGAGAAACTGTTCGAGTCCCTGCAAAAGGCCCCTCAGGCACTACATTATTTTAATCTGCGGTTTGAGGATCAGAGCTTTTTCCTGATGCACGCCAATCGCTGGGGCGTCTGGTTTCGCTCGCATCTTCTGGGCATGCCCTTTGGAGATCAGGGGCTTTGCCTGGGGAAGGAAGTCTTTCATTCGCTGTGCGGATTTGACGAAACAGCGGCCTATGGTGAAGATCATCTGCTGGTCTGGAAAGCCCGTCAGGCGGGACTGCGATTGAAATGCACGGGGGCAGACATTGCCACGAGCGCCCGTAAATATCGGGAGCGGGGCTGGCTCAAGGTCACACTCCAGCACCTCTGGCTCACGGCCTGCCAGGCGACACCCCAATTCTATTTACTGATGAAAGCACGGATTCGAGCATGGTTTCACGGCAAGGCGCAATCGCCGTCTTTGTAAAGACTCCGGGGTATTCCCCCTTAAAGACGAGGCTGGCCGCCGACATCGGGCAGCAGTCAGCCGAGCAGTTTCATACACGTTCCGCCCGGGCAGTGCAGGCAGTGGTAGCAGCCGTCTCAAAGGAAAGACAGGTCGTTCCCTGCTGGGCGGTCGCGGAACCGACGGCTTGCGACGCGCCTCTCTGGAACGATTTCACAACCATCCCACAGGGAGCAGGGGGGCTCGGAGACAGACTGGCCCACATCAATCAGAGCTTGCTGGAGCAGCACGCGTTCGTGATTTTTCTCGGTGCAGACGCGCCCCAGTTATCGAAAGAGATCCTGCTGGAAGCAATTGATCTTCTCGACCAGCCTGCAGAACCTCCCCGGTTCGTCCTGGGACCTGCCGCAGATGGGGGCTTCTATCTGTTTGGGACGCGGGTCTGCCTGGACGAACAACTCTGGAACAGTGTGCCTTACAGCGTTAACGAGACCTCGTCAGTTCTTTGTGAACGACTGCAACTTTTGGGGGCCGTGCATCAACTGTCCCGGTTGACCGATGTGGATACGGTTACAGACCTGCCTGCGCTCATTCAGGAACTGTTGCAGCTGGAAACCCGGTTGCCTGCCCAGCAGCAGCTGCTGGAGTGGCTTCAGGGAGACGATTTTTCCGGGAAGGTCTGAATCTTCGGTTGTCCATCGCCCGGTTCAATGATTTCGACCATCGGAGGTTCATCTTCCGTAGGAACCGCCGGCTTGCCCTGGATCAGCATATACAGCGAACTGACCGCCAGCAGTAAGAGCAGGCACCGCTTAAACAATACCGGGTTAATTTTAGGCCCCAGCATCAGGCCCAGTTTGGTTCCCAGAAAGACAAAGGGAACAATCACCGCGGTCGTCACCAGCACGGGGAGTGTGGCGAAGCCCATCAGAGCCAGACCGATGGCCCGCGAAATGGAAATCATTATGAAGAAGCCGAAGATGAATCCCTTGTATTGTTCCTGCGTCCACGGCTGACGAATCGCATAGATCACGATCGGCGGCCCCGCGATACTCGTCGATCCTGCCAGGAAACCGCTGCAGAACCCGGCGAATGTGCTCCACACCGAAGAGGCTTTCTGCGGCCCTTCGTCCACGTGGGGGGCTTTCTGAAAGAAACCGTCGACCACGATCAGCAGGATCACCAGCCCGGTGCCTCGCACCAGGTAATCCAGATCAATCAGGGTGAATGTCAACAGCCCCAGGGGCAGTCCCACCAGCGAACCGATGATGGCTCCCGCCAGCAGTTTCAGGTTCGAATGCCTGCGGTAAGCCCAGAACGTCCAGATTACCGGCAGCACAATACTGTAAGCCACGAGCAGATTGGCTTCGCGAAAATTGAGCAATAGAGGCAGCACCGCCATCGCTACGATGGCATAACCGAAGCCAATAATTCCCTGGATCAATGCAGAACAGAAAACAGCAAGGAGGACGAATAACCACAACTGTGGATCAGAAAACATCATTAGATTTAGCTACGTAACAATGAGCCATGCTGCCAGCATGGCTCTGTCAGGCAAGAGTGAGCGCAGGCAGGGAGCAGACAGAACTATTCCAGCAGCTCGCTGCCTTTGGTTTCACGGGCAAAGTAGGGCAGAATCGCACCGACGATGTACAGCATGCTCAGAATTGTTGCTGTCTGTGCCAGTGAATAGCCCCAGTCCTTCTGCATCCAGCCCCCGATGAAAAGGATTGGTGCAGCCAGGATACGACCGGCATTAAAGCAGAAGCCGGTACCGGTGCCCCGCATGCGGGTGGGATAAAGTTCGGGGAAGTATATCGCATAACCGGCGTGCATGCCGAGTGTCAGAAAACCAAACACAGGCAGGAAGCAGCCGATCACGGTCGCATTATGAAATACCTGGAACAGCAGTAAGGAACTGATCAGCCCGCCTACGTGAAACAGGAAAAATGCCCCTCGGCGTCCGACCCATTCGCAGATCGGTCCGAATGCCAGCAGCCCCAGTCCACCGCCAGTCGTCGCCAGGAACATTCCCAGCATCTCCCAGCGTTTGAGGGGCGCCTTGATCGTTTCCAGGTATGCCTTGCTTTCATCGGGAGAGATTTCAGCCTGTCCGGGGAACTGTTCAGCCAGGTAGTCCGCCTGAACGGCATTCAAAAACGCATTCTTTCCATAGATGTGCACACCCCAGAACGTGGCCAGCCCGATCGCGGCCAGCAGCACCCCGATGCAGGTCCCCTTAACATACTCGGGTAACATCAGGTCCATGATGGAGCCCAGCTTCTTGCCTTCACCGTCGTGCGAAGCCTCCTGGGCCTGTTGCCAGGATTCCGGCTCGTGCATCGAACGACGGATCCAGATGATCAGGAATGAAGGCACGACCCCGAGTGCAAAACCAATCCGCCAGGGAAGACTGGGGTGACCTGCATTTTCGGCATAGGCCTGAATACTTTCATTCCCGATGATAAAGGCCCCCGCCAGAATCGCGAGGTAGGTTCCCAGCACACTGGAGGCGTGAAAGATACTCCCCACACGGGCGCGCGCTTTCGGGGGAAAAGTTTCCGCAACGAGGGTACTCGCCACCGCCCACTCGCCCCCTACACCGAGGGCCACGAGAAAGCGGAACCCGGCCAGTTGCCACCATTCCTGTGACAACGCCGAGAGACAGGTAAAGAACGAATAGAACAGAATCGTCAGCGACATCGTCTTTTTACGGCCGATGCGGTCGCTCAAAGCGCCAAAGGCAATCCCCCCCAGCGCACCACCGATCAGGAAGGCGCCGAGCGCGATATTGTTATAGAGCGCCTTCCGCCCCGAGATCTCTTTCTCGTGTGCCTCTACTTTCTGGGGATTCTGGAGTTCCTCCTCACTCAAAGGCTCAACCCGGATCAGTGAAGGCATCGCCTCGTTCATACTGGCGACGAAGATCTGGCCTTCGAACACATCGAATACCCAGCCCAGCGAGGCAATAATCAACACGAGCCACTGGTAACGGGAAATGCCGTGATACCATTTGTCTTCTTTGAGTTCGTCTTGCATCAGGCTGGTACTCTCAGTTTAAGATTGAAAAACATTGACGGCCGGTTTGCCGCTCAGTACGAGTCGGACGTCTTCGCAGACCGCGTCTACCACCCGCTCCTGGGCTTCCAGGGTGAAGGCGGCGATATGCGGTGTTAAGATCACGTTCTCCAGTTGATTCAGGGCGCTCTGGTGTGGAGGTTCCATTTCCCGCACGTCCAGTGCCGCACCGGCCAGCTTATGTTCCAGCAACGCCTGGGTCAGTCCCCGTTCGTCGACGACTTCTCCCCGCGAGGTGTTGATGAAACAGGCCGTCGGTTTCATTTTACTGAAATGCTGATAGGTCAGCATCCCGCGCGTGTCCGGTGTCAGCGGGCTGTGACAGGTAATCACATCCGCCTGTGCCAGCAGCTCATCCAGCGAAACCAGTTTGCCGTTGAGCTCTTTCAAATGCGGTGCGTCGGCAGCAAGATACGGGTCGGCGGCGATGATCTTCATGCCGAAGGCCCGGGCCCGGGTTGCGGTCAGCGTGCCAATCCGCCCCATGCCAATCAGGCCCAGTGTCTTGCCATTCAATTCGGTGCCGGTGAATTTAACGCGGTTCCAGCCGCCGGTCAGTGTATCCTGTCGGGCGTCGGGAATCTTACGGAGCAGGGCCAGCATCAATCCCAGCGTTAACTCTGCGACAGAGAGTGAGTTCGCATCGGGCGTGTAACTGACGACGATGCCTTTCTCTTTCGCGTAAGCGGTATCGACGTTGTCCAGGCCGGCCCCCGCGCGGGCAATGATTTTCAGGTTGGGGGCTGCATCAATCAGCTCCTGGTTGACTTTCGTCTGATTCCTGACAATCAGTGCCTGGGCATCTGCAAGCTTCTGCTTCAGCAGATTGACGTTCTGCCAGAGATAGGCGTCAAATTCGACATCCAGATCTTTCATCAGCTCGATCATGGATGCCCCTTGAATATTTTCGGTCACCAGCACATCGCTCATGGCTTACTTCCTGCTGCTCTCAGTTCGTGGCGTGGGTATTAGTCAAACATCGAGTAGTCAACGGGTTCGTTGATATCGATCGACTGGTCTGCGGGAGGCAGTGGGTATTTCAATCCGGTCGCACAGTTAAACAGGACTGCACTCTCATCTGGGCTGACCCGACCAGATGCCAGTTCCTGTTTGTAGGCGGCATAGGTCGCTGCCCCTTCGGGACACATCAGGAAGCCTTCCTTCTGCGAACATTCATCGAGGGCGGCTGAGATTTTGTCATCATCGACGGCGGTCGCAAACCCGTTGCTTTCCCGGACTGCACGCAGAATCAGGAAGTCACCCACGGCGATGGGAACCCGGATTCCTGCAGCGATTGTATGGGCATTCTCCCAGAGGGGCGCGTGTTCTTCACCCGCTTCGTAGGCCTTCACCATCGGAGCACAGCCGGATGCCTGGACGGCCACCATGCGGGGCAGTTTACCGGTGAGCCAGCCCATCTCTTTGAGTTCGTTAAAGGCTTTCCACATGCCGATCAAGCCTGTACCGCCGCCGGTCGGGTAGAAAATCACATCGGGAACTTCCCAACCCATCTGATCGGCCAGTTCCAGGCCCATCGTTTTTTTACCTTCGATGCGGTAGGGTTCTTTGAGTGTGGAGAAGTCGAACCAGCCGACTTTCTCTTTCCCCTCGCCCACAATTTTGCCGCAGTCGTTGATCAGTCCATTCACCCGCCAGACATTCGCCCCTTGGGCGGCAATTTCACGGACATTGATTTCCGGAGTATCACCGGGACAGAAGATGTAAGACTTCATGCCGGCCCGGGTACCATAGGCGGCCAGCGCGGCACCTGCATTCCCGTTGGTGGGCATCGCGACTTTGGTGACGCCCAGTTCTTTGGCCATCGAGACTGCCATGCACAGACCTCGGGCTTTGAACGAACCAGTGGGCAGACGACCTTCGTCTTTAATCCAGACCTGACCCTGTCCTCCCTGCAGACGCGGCACGGGAATCAGTGGTGTATGAATTTCACCCAGGCTGACGATGTTTTCCGATTTGCGAACCGGCAGGAATTCGCGATACCGCCAGAGAGTCGCCGGCCGGGCTGCCAGGTCTGCCTTACTGACCGACTGCTTGATGCCGTCCAGGTCGTATTTCACCAGCAGGGGTTTGCCCGCTTTGGACAGGCCGTGCAACTGGTCGGCTTCGTAGTGATCATGCTCCATGCCACATTCAAGGTGGGTGACAAAGGTGGGAGACTCGGGGAAAGCGTCTTGCATGGGAACGTACCTGCTATTTGAAAGAAGAATCGGTAAGACGATGTATTAGATTTCAAGGCGGGGAATACGCGTATTTATAGTTCTGTTATCCAGCTATCAGTCAAAATGTCAACCCATCGGCACTGTTGAATGGTTTTTTGGCGATCACTTGACAGCACAAGCTGAGCAGGAAGTCTGGTTCCACTCCGACGTTCCTGGAGAGAGGCACTTTCCTGTATCCGAAAAAAAGAACGACCACCCGAAATGAGTGGTCGTTCATGAACTTCAACGGACACCCGGCGAGCCTTACTCGACGGGACCTTCAACACCACCGGTGTAGTGTTCGCCGTCCGGTTCTTCACCGTGCAGAACTTCTGCCTTGTAGCCACCCTTCATGTAGAAGTAGATCACTAGAATCAGGTAACCAATGGCCATGACCAGCGGAACCAGGGCTGTGCACTTCAGTGCCATCCGACCTCCGTAGATGCCGGCTTCGTCTACCGGGCCGATATCTTCAGGAGCAAACGCTTCCGCTCCCTGCCACCAGGTATTGAGGTTGGAAATGTATGCATCCGATTTCCCCTCTTTATCAAGTTGTTCTACCTTCTTCTCCAGGTCCTGGCCATCATTGTTCAAGACACTGACCTTGGAACCATCGAGACCTTTGATCTTGGGGAGAAACAGGAAGCCGTTCGCTTCCGCAACGGAGTAGCGTTCGTAAGTTTGAGGAGCAATTTCCTCGAGCTTTTCAGTCGCATAGTAATCCTGGTTGTAACCGATACCAGGACCACCCAGCAGACCGGCTGAGAGCATGCCGATGCCTCCCATGGCGCCCATGGTGATCGCCCCCCCTTTGGGGAACAGTTCGCCAACCACACCCAGCATGGTCGGCCAGAGGAAGGTTTTACCCAGACCATAAACAGTCACGGCGATCCAGACCCAGACGACTCCCTGTGAAGAACCGATCATGTACAGACCGATGGAACCGAAGCAGGCACTCATGAAGAGCAGGCCCAGCGGATTGATTTTTTCTACAATCGGACCGGCGAAGAATCGCAGCACAAACATAATCGAGGACGCGTAGATAAACAGATACAGCCCCTGACCCTCTCCCGTCTTTTTCAGGATCGATTCCGTAATATTGGCGATCCAGCTGTCGGTTCCCAGTTCGACATAACCGACGCAGGCATGCAGCAGGAGCAGGAACAACAACAGCGGGCTGGCAAAGGTCATCAGCATCTGACCGAAACTGACGCCGGCCGACTTGGCTTCCGATTGCGGGAACTCCTGCTTGATTACAATGAAACCGTAAATCAGGGTCGGGACCAGAAAGACCGCCATCGGATATTCCCACCGCAGGCCGGCAACGTCGCCCTTCATGTTCGTATAAATCGCAGCGATGATTCCACCGACGATCAGTCCGCCGGGCCAGCCGGCGTGCAGAATGTTGAGATAGTGCGTTTTCTGTCGAGGATAAAGTGTCGCGACCAGCGGATTGATGACTGCTTCACACAAGCCGTTCGCCACCGCGAACATGAACATCCCGATGTAGAGACACCAGTAAGTCGCATCTTTCCCCATGCTGTTGAAGATGGGAGTCGCCGCAAAGGTGACCAGGGCTGACAGCACATGCAGAATGAACGCCAGCAGCAGGATCGGTTTGTAGCCGACATTGTCGGTGATCAGACTGGCCAGCAGAATCACGACCCCGAAACCCACCAGTCCGCCTCCGGTGATCGTTCCCAGGTCGAACTTGGTGAATCCGTACTGGGCACCCCAGTCTGCGAGGATCCCGCCGCGGATGGCGAATCCGACGCCGGCGGCGATGAGAGTCATAAAACTCGCAATAAACAGCGGTTTGTTATTGTTCATGGTTGCGACTTCTTTGTTTGATTGAGGGCGAGAATATCAAGTGCAAGGTGTGGTTCAAGTATCAAACGTTTCAAAGCGAAACTGGAAGATGCTGATCAGGAATGGATACTTCGAAAGGTCTTGAGCACACGACGACGACTTAGCACAACCGGCTGCCGGAAAGGCAATGTTTCGAGCGGACGCTGGTTGCAGGTTGATCAGCAACGCCAGATTCTAACCAACCCCGATTGAGATTTCCACAATACGTATGCAGGAATGCGAATGTTTGTCAGATTCCTGAATCTTAAGTCTCGGTGCGGTCAGGCAGCCTGCGTAAAATCAGCAGACGTTCCCGCCGTTCCGCTTCAATCTGGTCGGGCAGGTGAATTTTCTGGCCCTCCCGCGTCAGTTCGAGCAGTCGCTGCCAGTGATCGAAGCCCATCCGCTTCCGCGACCAGTGCATCTCCTGCCAGATCTTGAGAAAGCACTGTTTGACCAGATAATCGGGAGTATCGAGCAGTTGATCACAGTCCAGCCGCCAGGTCTCCCGGTTCCGATCGAGGGTCGCACGATTTAGAATCTGTGTCACATCTGCTGAAATCACTTCGGTGACTTCTTCTGCCTGTTGAGATAGCCGTTGTAAGGCTTGCACGACAGCGGGATTGAACTCTGTTTTCAGGTAAGGGAGTAACTCATGACGAATGCGATTGCGGGTAAAACGCAGATCTGTGTTCGACGCATCGGTGCGAAATTCCTGGCCACATTCCTGCAGATAATGCACAACCTCTTCGCGACCGAGATCCAGTAAGGGACGTACGAGATAAAGGTTTTCCGCCAGTAAACGAACACGGGGGATGCCTTTCAGGCCGGAGATTCCAGTGCCGCGGATGATATGATGCAACACGGTTTCGGCCCGATCATCGCGGGTGTGGGCCACTGCAATCCGCGTGCAGTCTTCTGCGTGGGCTGTCCGGATCAGAAATTCATAGCGGGCCGATCGACTCAGTTCTTCCAGGCCCGTTGAGGACCCCGTCTGTTGCGACGTCAGCTCCTGTTTTTCCAATACGAGAGGCAGATTCAATGCCCGACAGGTCTCGGTCAGCCAGTCTGCGTCCGCATCGGAATCTGCGCCCCGCAGTCCGTGATTCAGGTGGGCGACGACCAGGGAACCGGGGCGGCAGTCGTGCTCTGTCGCTGAGACCAGTTCCATCAGGGCGCGGAGCAGTGCGACGCTGTCTGCACCACCGGAGACCGCAACCAGGGTTCTTTCTGATTGTGCTGCAGGTGGACTCATGTCTGGTAAATGCGTTTGCCCGGCTGCAATCCGCTGCTCGCAGGCGCGCCAGCCGCGATTCACTGCTGAGACAAACTCATTCATAAGGGCAATCGTTTCTTTCACAGACGGGAGACACGCAGGCAGGTCTGACGCATGAGAGCGAGATGGGAAATTGAACCAATATTTCTCACAATATACTATCGCATCCGGAAATCTCTTGTTACCATGAATCGGGAAATTTGCGAGAAGTTTCCTCTGTCATTCGAGTTACAGACAGATTCATCTCTTCGATTCCTTAAAGAACGAACTTTGGGAATCGGCTGATGTTTCCTGTTTTTTTCTGGATGTTCTGGAGTGAGCTTTTCATAATAGTTTCATTGTATTTTATTTTTAAGTTTCCTTTCGGCATTTCCTGGCTTGATCGGGAGCATTGTCACAGAACTGTTTACGACACGGAAACTGAGCTTCAGCTGCTGTGTCAAAGCAATCTCTGTGCAGTACGAGTTTCTAAAGTAGTATCAGGTACAGTTGAATTGGAGAATCAACAATGTTTGGCATTCTCAATGAGACAATCCTTGCAATTTATGTTCTGTTCACAAAAGTGGCGAAACGATTGCCGACGCTGATTCGTTCACGGAAAACCTCTCCCTGGACGGAAGAAAGCTCTTCCCCTGCACATGTTCAGACACAACTGACGGGGCAGCAGGAGTGGGTGCGTCAAATTCTGTCTTATCTGGGGATCGAATTACGGTCGAAGGTACCCGTCCCGGTGCGCACAGACCGGAGATACTTTCGACGGCGTTAGCAGGCACCTGCACGGGCCATCTGTTTGTTGTTCAAATTCACCAAGTTCCAGACTACTGCTGAGTTAAAGCTGTTATTTGAATTTCATATCTTTATTCAGACATCTTTAGATCGATCAGAAACTCCCGGACGCTCCTGTCATTCTGAGAAATTCCTGACAACCTGCATCGTACACATTCGGCCTGATCTCCAGGACTGGAGATTAAGGATTTGTACGGTATTGTCTCTGTTAAATGTTAACGCCAAATAGCATTCTGCAGGAAAGGGACTTTTCACCAAAGGCGCATAGGAAGCACCTGGAATATGTTAACAGAAGTCGCTATTGGAGCTACTCTGGCGCTCATTGTCGGGGCCTTCATCGGTTATTTCATTGACCGGATTCGCCGTGGATCTGCCTATCAGTCTTATCAGCAGATCCTGAAACAGGCCGAACTCGATGCCGAAAACCTGCTCAAAAGCCAGAAGCTGGAAGCCAAAGAAGAGCTGCTCAAACGCCGCGAATCTCTGGAAGAAGAAGTCAACAAGCAGCGCGAAGAGCTCTGGTCCGTTGAGAAAAAGCTCAGCAAGCGTGAGAACGCGCTCGAAGATCAGCAGGCCGATTTCCTCAAAAAGGAATCCATGATTCAGGCTACCCAGTCCAAACTGGCCTCCCGTACCAAAGCGGTCGAAGCCCGGGAACAGGAACTGGAGCGGGCTCTGAAGAAGCAGCAGGAAGAGCTGTTCAAAATCAGTGGACTGGATCGCGAAACCGCATCCCAGATGCTGCTCGACCGGCTGGAAAACGATCTCAAGAGTGAGACCGGTGCCCTGATTATGAAGTATCAGAGCGAGCTGAAACAATCGTGTGACAAGCTGGCCCGCGAGACCATCGGCATGGCCGTTCAGCGGTTCGCTTCCGGACACGTGGCCGAGACCACCGTCTCCACAGTGGAACTGCCCGAAGAGGAAATGAAAGGGCGGATCATCGGTCGGGAAGGTCGCAACATCCGCGCCTTCGAAAAAGCGACCGGCGTGGACGTGATTGTGGACGATACGCCCGGCGTGGTCGTTGTTTCCGCCTTCGACAATGTCCGCCGGCAGATCGGTAAAATGTCTCTGCAGAAACTGGTCAACGACGGACGCATTCATCCCGCTCGCATCGAGGAAGTCGTCGAAGAGACGCAGAAGGAACTCGAAGAATACATCCAGACCATGGGGCAGAATGCCTGTCAGGAAGTCAATATTTCCGGCGTGCATCCCAAGCTGATCGACCTGCTGGGCCGTCTGCACTTCCGTACGAGTTACAGCCAGAATGTATTGCGACACTCAATCGAGGTTTCCGCGTTGACCGGCATCATGGCAGAACAGCTCGGTCTGGACGGGACACTTGCCCGCCGCTGTGGTCTGTTCCATGACATCGGTAAAGCAGCCGACCACGAAATGGAAGGGGGCCACCCCGCCGTCGGTGCCCAGCTGCTTAAGCGGTACGGCGAATGTCAGGAAGTCGTGCATGCCGCCGCCGGTCATCACGATGACATCCGCCCCGATTACATCTACACGGTACTGGTTGCTGCAGCAGACGCCTGTTCTGCTTCGCGTCCTGGTGCCCGCCGCGATACACTGGAAAAATATGTGCGTCGCCTTGAAGAACTGGAAACGCTGGTTTGCGGCTTCCCGGGTGTCGATCACACCTATGCGATTCAGGCCGGTCGTGAAGTTCGTGTGATCGTCGATTCCGATCAGGTCAACGACCGCGAAGCAGCCAAGATGTGCAAAGACATCGCTAAAGCGATTGAAGAAACCCTGACCTACCCGGGGGAAATCCGGGTGACCGTGATGCGCGAGTCACGTACGGTCGAATACGCCCGCTAAGCGGGTAGATCTGCTTCCATCAGAGCAGCGATGGCCCAAGCGTCTTCGCTGCTCTGTTTTTTTAACGCATCGATCACTTTCTTCCGCCGCTCTTCGGGATGGTTCTGGCTCAGTTTGAATTTGCCTTCGATGCGTTCAATCTCAATCCGAAAGCCGACGATTCCCTTGAGCAGTCCCTCGGTGAACTCGGCTTCCGGAGTCTCGATTGACCAGGACTCAGGCTGCGAGGCTTCATAAAACTGCACGGTTTCTGCGATGACCGCTTTCAGCTCTGCGTCATCAGTGATCCGGGAATACCGACCGTATACATGCACCGCCTGATAGTTCCAGGTGGGGACTGTATTTTGAGAGGCATACCAGGTGGGTGAGATGTAAGCATGCGGCCCATGAAAGATAGCCAGCACACGCTGATTATCTGGAGTCTCGGCTTGCGGATTCGCCCGGGCAAAGTGCCCCAGCAGGCACCCATTCTGTCCCACCTCACGCTGCAAAAGTAAAGGCAGGTGGGAAGCAAACGGCTCCTCTCCCTGATTGCTCACCAGAGTGGCGAAGCTGTGTTGCTCGATGAACGGGTGCAGTCGGCTGACGTCGGTTTCGGCAAAAGCGGCTGGTACATACATGGAATCAACTGGTCCTCGGGAAGAGTGCAGGGGGCGGAATGTACATTCAGTTCTGACAGCGGTTCCGGTTCGCAGGTTCGTCAGACTATCAATTCCAGGATCATTTCTTTAACTTGAAGTGACTGCCATCATTGTGAGGCGGAAACCACTCTCATGCAAAGGAGTTCCGAAATAATGCCCTTTATTGATATCGATTCCGTCAAGCCCCTGGAAGTCCTGCCTGGCTGTAAAATGCGGACCCCATTCGGGGAAAATCTGATGCTGTCTTACCTGGAAATGGAAGAAGGGGCCATTGTGCCCATGCATCATCATCCACACGAGCAGGGGGGGATGCTGCTCAAAGGGCGGTTGGAACTGACGATGGGAGACGAAGTGCGAACTGTCGAAGCAGGGGCGATGTTCATTATTCCCCCCAATACTCCGCACCAGGCGGTTGCCGTTGATGGGCCTGCAGTAGTTTTGGATGTATTCAGTCCGGTCCGCGAAGACTACGCGGAGCTGTTTAACAAGTACATCCCGACAGAGTCAGACGAAAGCTGATCGCGTCAGTTTACTACTGGTGTTGCTGCTGGCTTTGCAGCTGTTTGAATTCGTCAGCCCTGCGGAGCAGCTCTTCTTTGGAGAGCACTTCCGTCTGGGTGGCGATATGCCATTGAATGCCGAAGGGATCTTTCACCGAGGCACTCCGCTCGCCGTAAAACTGGTCTGCCGGTCCGCGCTGGCCCAAAGCTCCTGCTTCCAGGGCTCTCTGATAGGTGAGGTCGACATCTGGTACATAAACATGTAAAGCTGCAGAGGTGGGGCCCCATTCCTCACAGGCATCGGCCAGTTCAACCATGGAATCGCCGATTCTCAGTGTCGCATGGCCGATCTTGTCATCGTGGTATGAGATTAACTCAGTTGTCGCATCGAAGACGAATGTCACAAATTCAATCAGTCTCGCTGCCCCTTCTACCAGCAGATAGGGAGTGACTGCGTGGTAGCCATCGGGGGTGTAGTGGGGGGCCATCTTGATTTCTCCTGAAATGCTGGGGACTGGAGGCGAAACAGGACCCGCAATACAAACCATATTTGAACTGATTATGTGACCATTATACAATGGAATCTGTTTCAGGAATAGCAATTCATGTAAACTATTTTTCCCCTGTCAGAAACACTTGAAAACAAGCGTTTTTTATCAGTTGGACTCTTACCTTCACGCGAAATTTCGGGGAAAATCCGATGCGACTGCTGCTCATTACTCTGTGGCTGTTTTCAGGGCTCAATCCGGTTCTGGCCGCCGGTCAACCCAATGTGATCCTGATTATGAGTGATGACCAGGGTTACGGTGAACTTTCCTGTCACGGAAATCCTCTGCTCAAAACTCCCCACCTCGATCAGCTGGCCTCCGAGAGTGTCCGTCTGACCGACTTTCACGTCGCCCCGATGTGTACCCCGACCCGGGGGCAACTGATGACCGGGCAGGACGCGTTTCGCAATGCCGCCATGAATGTCAGCAGCGGGCGGACGCTGCTCAGACCCGAACTCCAGACCATGGCCAACCAGTTTCAGGTGGCCGGTTATCGCACCGGCATGTTCGGAAAATGGCATCTGGGAGACAATTATCCCTATCGTCCGCAGGATCGTGGCTTCCAGGAAACACTCTGGTTTCCCTCATCGCATATCAGTTCTGTGCCCGATTACTGGATCAACGATTATTTTGATGATACCTATCTGCAAAACGGACACCGCGTAAAACAGAGCGGTTATTGCACGGATGTCTTTTTTCGTGAAATGCAGAACTGGATCCGTACCCGTGATGAATCCCTTCCGTTTTTTGCCTACCTGCCTCTGAATGCGCCCCACGGACCGTTGTATGTCCCCGATCATTATCGGCGACCAGTCGAAGCAGCACTCCGGGAGCATCCCGAGGTAGTGCAACATCTCAAACCCCAGCGCAGAAAAGCACTGATCAGCTACCTCGCGATGTGCGCTAACATTGATGAAAACATCGGCAAGCTGGATCAGTTTTTGAGCGAATCGAAACTGCGCGACGATACGATTGTCATTTTTCTCACCGATAACGGCAGTACGATGGGCCCTGATTACTTTAACGCTGGCATGCGTGGCAGGAAGGTGACGCTCTGGGAGGGCGGCCATCGTGTTCCCTGTTTCATCCGCTGGCCACACGGTAAGCTGGGCCCGGCGCGCGACCTGAATGATCTGGCCCACGTCCAGGATCTGCTCCCCACATTGGCCGAGCTCTGTGAGCTCCCTCTGCCTGAGCAGCGACTGGACGGGATCAGTCTGGCGCCGCGCCTGCGGGGAGATGTCAAATCGCTGCCGGACCGCATGTTGGTCGTCAACTACAGCCGCATGCCCATCGTCGGCAATAAGAAAAACATGTTCCTCGCGAAGCCCCGTAAAGAAGGAGCCGCCGTCCTCTGGAAACGCTGGCGCTGGCTGGAGAACCGGGAACTGTATGATCTCACCAGCGATCCGCTTCAGAAACAGAACGTGGCAGAGCAGCATCCGGAAGTCGTCGCCCGGATGCAGGCGCACCTCGACCAGTGGTGGAAAGAGCTACAACCGCACGTAGCCGAGCCGCAGCGCGTGATTATTGGCCATGCGGCGGAGAACCCTTCAATGCTCACTGCCTGTGAATGGCTGGACGTCTTTGTCGATCAGCAGGGGCAGGTGCGTCGTGGAATCCGCCGCAACGGCACCTGGCAGCTGACGATTGCCGAGGCGGGCAACTATGAATTCGAATTGCGTCGCTGGCCCCGCGAAAGTGGATTGAAGCTGAACGCGGGCACGCCGGCTATCAAAGTAACCGATGGCCAGCTCGCCGAAGGAGTGGCGCTACCAGTCGCGAAAGGCCGCCTCAAAATTGGCAGTTTCGAAGCGACGGCCAAACCGGATGCCGATGGGGAGTCGATTACGATTGAGACTCCCTTGAAGCCCGGACAACTGGAACTGACAACCTGGCTCCTGGATAAGCAGGGACGGGAAATCTGTGGTGCCTACTATGTCTATGTGAACCGGAAGTGAGAGCAATTGCTACTTCGGTTCTTTTTCAGAGGCATTGAGCAGTGTCTGAGCAAATGATTCCAGATGGCGGATATTGTCACAGAAGGCGGCATACTGCATCTGCTGCCGGATTGGCTCTTTAAGAGCCCGTCCGCCGACGACAAAGGCCACATCCATACCGAATTCATCATACAGTTCGGCATAGTTTTGCAGGAATTCCTGTTCGTTACGGATGTAGCTCACGCTCAGCCAGAACATCCGCGGCCGTTGTTGCTCGATCGCCGCGGCCAGGGTGGAGAAGGGGAGGTTGGTTCCCAGTGAAGACGCATTCCATTTAATGTCACGGAGTACCAGTTCAACCATCGTGGTCGCCAGACTGTAAAGATCCCCTTCCACCGCACCACCGAAGGCGACGGGGGCATCAAGTGGGGGATTGGGAATCAGTGTCCGCAATTCGTGCAGCAGCCGCAGGGCCAGCTCGCAACCTCGTCGTTCCTGGTAGACCTCCGCTTCTCCACACTCCCAACGATCGCCGATGGTCACAAACGAGCGACCGATCACCAGATCACAGATGGCGCTGATGCTGTGTTCCGCCAGATAGAGGTCCAGCACAATCTGACGGCAGAGGTCTTCTTCGCCTCTTAATAACGCCTCGGTGAGCTGTTCCTCAGCACGATCAATCACCCGGCTGGTCTGTCCGGTGGTGGCTGGGAGTCCCAATACTTCAGGGCGTACCAGGTCATATTTGCTGGAACGTAAAAATTCGATCAGATCCGGCAGGGCAATCCGACGGTGCCCCCCAGCCGTGTACTGGGTGGGGATTACTCCTTTATCGCACCAGCGTTTGACGGAGGATTCACTGGCCTGGATGGCACGGGCTACCTGTTTAGACGTCAGAAATTCGTGCATTTGACTTGGTTCTGAAGTGGACGATCTGGTCGTTATAGAAAAAGGACATAAACATTCAATATACAGATACTAGTTCGGAAACTGTAACCTGACAAGTCACATAATTATAAGTTCCTCAATAGTAACAGGATACATTCAGTTTTGCTGAAATGAACGTTTTGGACGAATTTATGGTTGTTTTTGTTTTCCTGAATGCATATAAATGATGTAGACGAAATGAACGAATTTCGATTTTCAGGAATATGAAAATGATAGTGTGTTCAAAAGATCATTGTAAGCAGTCATCTCAGCAGCTGGCAGAACGTGCCCGTAAGATTCTGCAGGCTGAAATCGATTTTATTCCGAATCCCAGCTTTCAGGATTCAGATGCGGACGAAGTGATTCTGGGGCAACCCTTGCCTGAGAGTAACACTGAGATTACAGCTGCTGCCTTTACGAAACCGGGCAGCCGCGCACTCTCGACTCAAATCGCCCGTCTCTGTCGCTCAGAAGTGCTGTCAGCAGCTGACGAGCAGGATCTGTTTCGCAGAATGAACTACCTTAAGTTCAAAGCCAATATGCATCGTTGCAAACTCGACCCGGAAGAGGTCGAACCCTGCGAACTGGAGCGAATTGAAACTCTGCTCCAACAGGCAGAGCAGGTTCGCGATCAGATCTTTCGCAGTAACATGCGACTGGTGGTCTCGATCGTCAAGAAATGCGTGACTCCAGGTGTGTGCTTCGATGAGTTACTCAGTGACGGCTGCCTGACGCTGATGCATGCGATCGAAAAGTTCGATTATGCCCGGGGTTTCCGCTTCAGTACTTACGCATACCACTCCATTTCGAATTATGCGTATCGCAAAATTGCCAATCGCCGCAAGGAACGCAACAAATTCAAACAGCTGGGTGAAGAACGCACTCTGGAAGAACTGCAGGAGCAGAAGAATCCAATGATGGTCCGCGCGGTCTGGGATGAGCTCTCCGACCTGCTCAAGCAGACGATTGACACCCTCGATCAGCGGGAACAGTTTATTGTCCGCAGCCGGTTTGCTCTGGGCAAGCATCGCAAGATTCAGACCTTTCAGAAACTGGCCGATGAACTGGGAATCTCCAAAGAACGGGTGCGTCAGTTGGAACAGCGGGCGGTTGCCAAACTGAGAGCACTCGCAGAAGGGTCCCGTCTGGATGCAATTCGTGAACTGGTCGGCGGCTGAATTTGACGTTTATTCAATGACAAGAACGGTGAAGTATGGATCGTGAATATTGTGAAATCGAAGCTTTCTATGATGGCGACTGCCCGCTTTGCCGGCGGGAGGTCAACCTGCTGAAGCGATTCGATCGCCGCCACAAGATTCATTTCACCGATATCGCCGCAGATGACTTTGATCCAGACGTTTATGGAAAAACACAATCTGAATTTATGGAAGAGATGCAGGGACGTCTCCCCGACGGTTCCTGGGTCAGTGGAGTTGAAGTCTTTCGCCGTCTCTATTCTGCGATAGGACTCCGTTGGCTCGTGGCTCCGACCCATCTGCCCGGTATTTCACATAGTCTCGATTATCTCTACAGACATTTCGCCCGTCACAGGTTAAAATTAACAGGGCGCTGCCAGCAGGGGCAGTGTACAGTGAAGCCGCCTCAAGATAAGGTCCATTCATGAAAATTGCCATCATTGGTAGCGGCATTTCCGGTTTGACGGCTGCCTGGTTTCTGCATCGACAGCACGACGTCACGATCTTCGAAGCGAATAACTACATCGGCGGACACACCAACACGATCGAAGTCGATCTGGAAGGCGAGCAACATCCCGTCGACACCGGGTTCATCGTTTTTAACCATCAGACCTACCCGAACTTCACCCGCATGTTGGACCGACTGGGAATCACATCACAGCCGACCCGCATGAGTTTCAGCATGAAGTGTGAACGAACCGGGCTGGAATACCGGGGCGCCGATCTCAATGGCTTTTTTGCCCAGCGCAAGAATCTGTTCAACCCTCGCTTCTACAAACTTCTGAGTGATATTTTTCGCTTCAACAAACAGTCGCTGGCCCTGCTGAATTCCGATAATGATACCTTGACGGTCGGCGAATACCTCAAGCGTGAGAACTACTCCCGCGAATTTATCGATCAGTATTTTCTCCCCATGGGGTCGGCGATCTGGTCCTGCCCGGTAGGCACTTTCGAACAGTTTCCCATTCGCTTCATCGTGGAGTTCTACCGCAACCATGGCATCCTGGCGATCCGGGAGCTGCCTGAGTGGCGTGTGGTTTGTGGTGGTTCACACCAGTATGTGAAAGCGATCACCGCCGACTTTCGAGAGTCAATCCGTCTGCAGACCCCCATTCACGCTGTCAGGCGTCTCGAGGAAGGTGTGGAAGTGACTCCAGTCAACGCTGCTTCTGAAGAGTTCGATCACGTGATTTTCGCCTGCCACAGCGATCAGGCTTTG
The DNA here is from genome assembly GCF_007744075.1 of Gimesia chilikensis. Lineage (NCBI taxonomy): Bacteria > Pseudomonadati > Planctomycetota > Planctomycetia > Planctomycetales > Planctomycetaceae > Gimesia > Gimesia chilikensis. The sequence continues at coordinate 2,231,161 of NZ_CP036266.1, forward strand.
CGAATTCTCGGTAGCGACGTAGACCCGGTCGAACGCGAACTGCTCTCTGCATTCCCCTATGAACCGAATATCGCCCAGCTGCATACCGACACAAGCGTTCTGCCCCGCAGCGAACGGGCCTGGGCCTGTTGGAATTACTTTATGCCCAGGGGCGAGAATCGCAAAGCAACAATTACCTATAATATGAATCAGCTGCAGAGCCTCGACTCGCAGCATACGTTCTGTGTGACACTCAATGGTGAGGAGCGGGTCGATCCTTCCAGGGTCATTCGCCGTATCGAATATGCCCATCCCATTTTTACGATCGAGCGGGCTGAGACCCAGCGCCGTCACGCGGAAGTGATCAATCAGCGAAATACATCGTTTTGTGGTGCCTACTGGGGCAACGGATTTCACGAGGATGGCGTTAACAGTGCCCTGGCGGTCTGCCGAACTTTACTGGAAACAGAAGATATATGGAAAGCGGAATCTACACCGGCTGGGTTCGACACAGACGACTTAAACCCGTCGAACACAGCTTTCGCAATCGAATCTACCTGATGTACCTCGATCTGGATGAACTCGATTCCGTGTTCGAGGGACGCTGGTGCTGGTCTACCCGTCGTCCGGCTCTCGCACGGTTTCGCAGAGCCGATCATCTGGGCGATCCAACCCAACCACTGGGAGAATCGATTCGCGACTTTGTGGTAGAGCAGGGCTATCCCCGACCCGAGGGGCCGATTCGGCTGCTCACGCATCTGCGGTATTTCGGATTTGTGATGAACCCGGTCTCTTTCTACTACTGTTTTAATCGTACAGGCACAGATTGGGAAACCGTCGTCGCGGAAGTGAACAACACGCCCTGGGGAGAACGGCACTGTTATGTGATTTCGCGGAAACAACTGGAAGCAAACCGGGACGATCAACTGATGCAGAAGGTTTTTCATGTTTCTCCCTTCATGCCTCTGGACATGCAGTATGGCTGGAAACTGACAGAGCCCCATCAAAAACTGACCGTTCATATCGATAACTATCGTGAAAGTGAAAAAGTATTTGACGTGACGATGCAACTGGAACGACGGGAGATCACAACCCGCAACCTGTGGCAGGTCCTGCTGACTTATCCGTTGATGACCTGGTACGTGTTTGCGGCGATCTACTGGCAGGCACTCCGCCTGTGGTGGAAGAAGGTTCCCTTCTATCCCCATCCCAGACATCTCTCGACCACAGACAATCAAATTACAGGCACAGAGCCCAACGCGAGGACCTCATGAGTACCATCAACGATTCCCCTGAGCTGACCTGGAACGCATCTGCGTCTGCCGGTCTCATGGACACGACCTGCCGCACACTTTTATTAAAGAAATTACAGTCGATGCAGCACGGCCGGATAACCCTCATCGATGGAGAACAGGAGCAGCATTTTGGCGATCCGGATGCCGGCTTACGAGCCGTTGTCCTGGTGCAGAATCCTCGCTTCTACCGTCGGGCTGTCCTTGAGGGAGGCCTGGGCATTGCACAATCACTGATCGACGGTGACTGGTCCTGTCATAATCTGACGGCACTGGTGCGGATCTTCATTCGCAACCTGGAAGTCACCGATCGCTTTGAAGGGGGCATGGCCTGGTTCCGACAGTGTGCCGCCCGGCTCGGGCACTGGCTCAGACGGAATACACGCCTCGGCGCAGCCCGCAACATTCATGCACACTACGATCTGGGGAACGATTTTTACCGCCTCTTCCTGGACGATACCATGAGCTATTCCTGCGGCGTCTTCGAACAGGAGACCGACACCATGCAGGAGGCCTCTTTGAATAAGCTGGACCGCGTCTGCCGGAATCTGAATCTGAAACCGGGCGATCATCTGCTGGAGATCGGCACGGGCTGGGGAGGGCTGGCCGTGCATGCCGCCCAGTTTTATGGTTGTCGGGTGACGACCACCACCATTTCGCAGGAGCAATACAACCTGGCTGCCGAGCGTGTGGACGCCGCCGGACTGACGGATCGCGTGACACTCCAGCTGAAAGACTACCGCGATCTGGAAGGACAGTACGATAAACTGGTTTCAATCGAAATGATTGAAGCGGTTGGAGCCGAGTTCTTCGAGACTTACTTTCAGAAGTGCTCGGACCTGCTCAAGCCGGACGGCATGATGTTGCTGCAGGGAATCGTAATCAAGGATCAGCGGTTCAAAGAATATCTCAAAAGCGTGGATTTCATCCGCCGCTACATTTTCCCGGGAGGCTGCCTCCCTTCGGTGGCTGCGATCCTGGAAACAACATCCCGGGTAACCGATTTCCGCCTCCTGCAACTGGAAGATATCGCTCCTCATTATGCCCAGACACTCCGCTGCTGGCGGGAAGCCTTTCATGAGCGGATCGACGCGGTCCGCGCGCAGGGCTATTCCGAGTCGTTCATTCGCATGTGGGATTATTATTTCTGTTACTGCGAAGCCGCTTTTGAAGAGCGGCAGTGTAACACGGTGCAGATGCTGCTCGCCAAGCCGGCGTGTCGCTTCGATCTCGTACGTCATCATGCACTTCGCGACTTGACCAAAGAGGCTGAGGAGGTGCTCGCTTGAATCCCTGGTGGATGATTCTGATCGGCGGCGCAGGCATGTCGGCTGTCATGGGACTGCTCTGGTTGCTCCAGAAACGGACCGGGGATGCAGGCATTGTTGATGTCGCCTGGGGCATGGGCGTCGGCTTGCTCAGTCTGTTTTTTGCCTGGGGAAGTGTGGAAGGCGATTTGATCAGGCGGATCATTGTCGCGGCGCTGGCTCTGCTCTGGTCTTTAAGACTCAGTGGTTACATACTCTATCGCGTCTTAACCATGCCCGAAGACGGGCGTTATCAGACCCTCAAAGAAAAATGGGGAACCGCCGCCCAGGGGAAACTTTTCTGGTTTTATCAGCTCCAGGCAGTGGGAAGTCTGCTCTTTGCCCTCCCGATGTTGCTGGCGGCCCGCAGTACGGCACCTCTGGGGTTTCTTGATTATCTCGGAATCGCAATCTGGTTTGCTGCGATCTCAGGGGAACTCATCGCCGATCAGCAGCTGTCACGATTTCGCTCAGATCCGCACCAGACGGGGCAGGTCTGTCAGCGCGGACTCTGGCACTATTCCCGGCACCCGAATTACTTTTTTGAATGGCTGCACTGGTGGGCCTACGTCTGTCTGGCCATCCAGGCGCCCTGGGGCTGGCTGACAATTCTTGGTCCACTCCTGATGCTGCATTTCATCCTCAATGTGACGGGGATTCCTCCTACGGAAGCCCAGGCCATCAAGAGCCGGGGCGAAGCCTATCGCGAATATCAGCGGACCACGAGCGCCTTCTTTCCCTGGCCTCCTAAACCCAAACAGGTGACAACATGAAAACTGACATGCTGGTGAATCTGGCCATTGAATGTGTGGAGCGGGGCTGGGTTCCCGACAGTCTGGTCCGGCGTGCCATTCGCAGACTCTGCAGCAAACGGCTCGACAGTCTGGATGGGGGGAGTCCGGCCGCGGATGCTGAAAATCGACGTGCTTTCGTCGAGGCTGCCCTTAAGAGCCCGATTGCCCTGGTTCCGGAAAAGGCGAACGAACAACATTACGAAGTGCCTGCCGCCTTTTATGAGCAGGTGCTCGGAGCGCGGCGGAAATACAGCTGCTGCTACTGGCCGGAGGGGGTAACGACTCTTGACGAAGCCGAAGTTGCGGCTTTGCAGGAGAGCTGCCTGCATGCAGAACTGGAAGATGGCATGCAGATCCTGGAACTGGGCTGCGGCTGGGGTTCGCTGACGCTCTGGATCGCCGAACATTATCCTCAAAGTCACATCACCGCTGTTTCGAATTCTCATTCTCAACGGGCTGCGATTGAACAAATGGCGCGGGAACGGGGCTATGCAGACCGCGTGAATGTGATCACTGCAGACATGAACGATTTCGAACCCGAGCAAAAGTTCGACCGCGTGGTCTCAGTAGAGATGTTCGAACACATGCGGAATTATGCCCGCCTGTTAAATCGCATTTCCGACTGGCTGGTCGACGATGGAAAACTCTTCGTGCACATTTTCTGTCATCGAAACTATGTCTACGAATTCAGTGACGAGAATGCAGACGACTGGATGGCCCGGCATTTCTTTACCGGGGGAATCATGCCCGCGGATGACTGGTTTTCCCACTTCCAGGAAGACATGCAGGTCGAACAGCAGTGGCGCTGGAACGGTCGTCACTATCAGCTGACGTCCGAGGCCTGGCTGGAAAATCTGGACCAGCGCAGTGCGCAAGTCCTGCCGATCCTGGCAGAAACTTATGGGACGCAGCAGGCTCACCGCTGGTGGATGCGCTGGCGTCTGTTTTTCCTCGCGGTCGCGGAACTGTTCGGCTACCAGTCCGGGGAAGAGTGGTACGTCTCACACTATCTGTTGAGTAAAACAACAGTGCAGCATGATGCCCCGTCACCTCCTGGCAAAGTGACGGAACATTCTCTGTATTAAAACAGGGATATTATTCGCCCTCTGTGGACATCCCCTGCAGATCTTCTCTGACTTGGGGAAGTTCCTGCAGACAACGTTGCATTTCGGTGGAGAGTTCATCGATCAATGCATCAATATTTTCCAGGTGGTCCTCTGTGCCGGTTTGCTCGATTTCCTGTGATAACTGTTGCAGGGACGCTGCACACAGAATACTGGTAGCTCCCTTGAGTGAGTGTGCTGCTTCAGCCACGCCTCGCGCATTGCCCTGATCTGCATGCTCGCGAATATGTGCCACACGCATTTCGCCCGAGGATTCCAGTTCATCCAGCAGCGATTCAATCAGTTCCAGATTGCCGCAACAAAGATCCATCAATGCAGCTGTATCTATGGCGCGGTCACTGTCGATTTCTCTATCAGAAGAGACGATCGTTTCAGTTTTCGCAGATATCGTATGCTGGTGTGATGCTTTCCGGGCATGGTACTGATCGAGCAGCTTTCTGAGCTGCGCTTTCTGCACGGGTTTACTGATGTAGTCATCCATGCCGGCTTCCAGACACCGCTCCCGATCTCCTTTGATCGCATTCGCAGTGAGTGCCACAATGGGGAGATGCCCTTCAAGCTCCCCTTGCTGTTCCAGTTCACGAATCTGGCGAGTGGCTTCCAGCCCGTCCAGTTCCGGCATCTGACAGTCCATCAGTACCAGATCGTAATTGTGTTGTTTGACTGCTTCGATTGCCTCCAGACCATTGACTGCTGTATGACACAGGCAGCCGAACTGCTTCATCAACTCGGTAACGTACATCTGGTTGATGTTGTTATCCTCTGCGAGCAGAACCGTCGTTGCCGACAGCAATGCGTGTTCTTCAGGCTCCTGATGCGTATCGAGATCCTGTATGCGAGGCGGGTTGGATTCCTGTTGAAACAGGTTGCAGAGTACCTCATACAGCTTGTGTCGATTCAGCGGTTTGTGTAACAGGGCAGCAACGCCACTCTCCTGCAGTTCACTCTGGCTCAGATGTGTTTCCGGCGAACGGGAGATCAGAATGACCTTGGGATCTGCGTCCTTGAGTTCGTGAGCCAGAACCCTTCCACTCAGGTCCGGCAGTTCCAGATCGGTCAGTACGAGGTCAATGATCTCCTGGTTGTCGTGTGCCCGTTCCAGAATCGAAAGTGCTTCCGCGACAGACACGGCGAGGTCTGTTTTCAGTCCCCATTCTTTGGCGAAATCGTGCAGGATCTGCAGGCACTTCTGATTGTCATCGACGATCAGGGCCCGTTTCCCAGCCAGCGGTGAGCGGATCGGGAGTGCCACCGAAGTGGGCGAGATGATTTCAAAGGGAATCTCAAACCAGAAGGTTGAACCTGCGCCTGCCTGGCTCTCGATGCCAATCGAACCACCCATTAATTCGACCAGATTGCGGGAGATGACCAGCCCCAGACCACTGCCGCCATAGTTGCGTGTGGTCGAAGCATCGACCTGTGTAAACGACTGGAACAGGCGGTCCAGTTTGTCTTCAGAGATACCAATGCCCGTATCACTCACTGTGAAGCGGATCGTGATCTGTTCGGTCTCCTGTTCGATGGCTTCCGCACGCACGGAAACTTCACCTGTTTCGGTAAACTTAATTGCATTACCAACGAGGTTCACCAGTACCTGACGCAGTCGATAACTGTCTCCCTTAAGAATCAGTCGCGTGGCGGGATCAATAGAACAGGGGAGCTCCAGATCTTTCTCAGCGGCTCGCCAGACCATGGTGCTCATGGTGTCCATCAACAGCTTTTCGACGTCGAACTGATGCAGGTCCAGGTCCAGTTTGCCGGCTTCGATTTTGGAGAAGTCGAGAATATCGTTGATCAGGCCCAGCAGCGATTCACCACTGTTCCGGCATGCATCGACGAAGTCCTGCTGCTGTCGGTTCAGGTTTGTACCGGCCAGTAATTCTGTCATGCCGATCACTCCATTGAGTGGCGTACGCAGCTCGTGACTCATGTTGGCCAGGAAATCACTCTTGGCCCGGCTCGCTTCCTCCGCGGCCTGTTTGGCGTCTTTCAGTTTTTCTTCGGTCTCTTTCTGCGCGGTGGCATCCAAAACGAAACAGAGACAGAGATCCTCCGCTTCATCCAGGCGCGTCATACCCAACACTACGGGAACGCGGCTGCCATCTTTACGGTAGTATTCTTTTTCGATCGGTTTTGCTGCACCGGTTTCCAGCATTTCCTGCAGTACTTCCTGATCACGCTGCTGCCACTCTGTCGGCGTCAGCTCCTGGCAGTTGATTAACCCGGCTTCCAGGTCGTCGGCGGTATAACCCAGAATGCGGAGCAGTTCGTCATTCGCCTGTTCGACACTGCCGTCAAAGCGACAGGTCATGATTCCCAGGATGTCGGCCTGTCGCAATTTGCTGAACTGTGAGTTGGCCATTCGCAGGGCGAACTCCGACTGCTTGCGGGCCGTCACATCGACCTGGGTGGCGATGAAGTTCAGCAGGATATCATCGTCATCAAGCACAGGATCGATCTTGAGTTCGATCCAGTACTCGCGTCCCTCACGATCATAATTCACGATTTCTGTAGCGATGCTTTCTTTTTTCTGCAGGCTGTTTCGGATGCTGGTAATCGTATCTGAGTTCGCTTCCGGACCACGTAAAATATCACAGAGGTGCTGTTCCATCACCTCGTTGAGCGTGTAACCACTCAGCGAAGTAAAGGCATCATTGACCCATTCAATATAGCCCTGGGCGTCGGAGATGATCACCGAATGCTTGGTTTTACTGGCGACCAGGGACAGTTTTTTGACTTTCTGGTGATACATCTGTAATGCTTTTTCAGCTTCTTTGCGCCCCTGGATATTTTCGATCAGGAAGATGAAGTGCCGTGGTTCTCCAGTTGGCAGACGGACCAGTGAAACGGTCATATTCGTCCAGACAACCGCTTGATCCTGTGTAAGGTATCGTTTTTCAACCGAGTAGGAGTCGATTTCGCCTGCCAGTAATTTCGAGATCTGGACAAGGTCCGCATCCAGATCGTCCGGGTGAGTGAGGTCCTGCCAGTTCTGTTCCAGCAGTTCCTGATCTGTGTAGCCCAGCAGATCACACAACCCTTGATTGAACCGCAGCCAGCGACCATCGGGAGACACGTGGGCGATTCCCATCGCGACCTGCTCAAAGGTGCTGCGATAGTTCTGCTCGCTTTCGGAAAGAGCATTTTTCTGGATCTGTTGTTCTGTGAAATCGTGGCAGACGCCGACAAACAATTTCGGCTCACCAGTTTCATCAAAGACGGCATGTCCCTGAGCATAGATGTAATGTACCGAGCCATCCCGGTAAATCACGCGATATTCACAACTGTAAGGAGTGCCGGTATCGACGCTGTGATTAAAACAGGTTTCGACGCGTTCCCTGTCAGCGGGATGCAGCCGTTTGCTGAAATCTTCAAAGTGCAGTTCCGTTTCCTCGGGAGGAACATCGAACATCTCTCGCGTCCGTCGGTCCCAGTTGAGCTGGTTGGTTTTCAAATTGAGTTCCCAGACGCCGATCTGTCCCGCTTCCAGTGCATAATCCAGCCGTTCCTGGCTTTCCTGCAGTTTCGTACCTAACAGCGCTGCGGAGGGAAGTTTGAGTGCTTCGGGAATCAGACGAATTAATACGAAGACCGTAATCCAGGAGACAATCGCGGTACTGGCTTTAATCAGCCCCGAAAAACGATAGACGGGCCACCAGAAGATGCCCGCCTCGATGAGGTGTCCAAAACCACAGAACAGAATAAAAGCGGCAAACAGCCAGATAATTCGCGGGAAGGGGAGATCTTTGCGCTGTAACAGGAAGTAGAGCAGCATCACCGGAATGGTGAAATAAGCACCGAAGATGGCAATGTCAGACAGGATATGCAGCCAGCCCACATCACTCGACCAGGTACCACAATACCAGCGCTGCGGATAATCGTTGGTGTCGAACAGTTTCGAGAAAAACGTAACCGGCCCTTCGGCTTGCAGCTCTGGTTTGGCAGCTGCTTGCGCACAATGACCGCCAGCACAGCTTTTCGCAGACGTGGGCGCGGTTGTATCTGCAGCGATTGCAGAGGCCATCATCCCCGGCAGCAGTGCACATAACAGGCAGAGAATCCAGAGTTTTCTGGCGCGAACTTTGAGTACAGTTTCCGGACGCATAATCTAATCTCATACTGGAAAGAGAAGAGCCGGCGATTCTGAAGTGCCAGACAAAATCGCTGCAGGCAGGTGATCGGATCCCCACGGGACGTATCAACGACCATTGAAATCTAGGTCAGGAAGATTGCAGGTGAGTGAAAAACCGCAGGCTTCCCTCAAGTTGCAGGGAAATTCCTCACGCAGCGGATGGCGGTAGAGTCGTTACGACCGTTGCAGAGAATCGAGCCACTAGAAAGAGAGAATTCGTTCCTGAGCGGTCACATCAAAGCTGGATCAAGTAGTAATGCTGTTATTCGAGTGGTTTCAACTCTCCTTGTGGAGACGGATTTACAGTTTGGTCGGCCTCTTCAATCAACTGCTGTTCAATCTCTTTAATTTGCAGCCCAAATGACTGCATTTGTTCTGGTTCCTCTTTGATCTCCGCCTGGATACGATCCACTTCCTGCAGGGGTTCAAGCAGGTTGAGTAGAGCCTGAGATCGTTTCTGGTAATCCTTGTTTTCCGCCTTGATCACAGAGGGCAGGGCAGCTAGATAGACCATTGTCACAACCAGCAGGGCGACCAGACTGGAACGCCTCAGCAGGAGAACTCCCTCTTGCCAGATCTGCGAATCCGAGGCATTCGACAAACGAGACCGGCGCAGGAGAGACCAACTGAGTAGAATTGACAGAGACAGCAGGGTGGCGAGTCCTTCTCCATGATGTGACGTCCACTGCGGATAAATCCAGATCCATGCGGGGATCTGTTTTTGCGGTTGCCGGTTCCGGGCGGCCAGCGCGAGAAATGGATTCTCATCATCCATGGAACTATCACTGCCGAACCAGGTTTGTATTTCTGCTGGATTCAGTGAGCCTCGAAAAACCATAGAACCGGCGGGAACGATCAATAGAGTGACCAGAAAAACGAGACCACAGACAGTCAGCTTGCGACGTGCAGACCACCCGGGGGAACATAAAAAACGAATCACGATGAAGACCGCCGTTCCATAAAGAACGGCGAGCAGTAGTGAAACCGGGATGAAGTGTGCCAGGGAAGCGTGTAGCCAGTAATGTTCCACGATTGTCTGCAGGGAACTGTATTGAAAACTGATCAGGACAGGAATCAAGAGAACCAGTAGCAGCGAAATTAATGCGATCCAGGTAAGGTTTCCTTCCTTGCGGATCATTCGCAGAGAACAGGTTAATATCAGAATCAGACTGATCCAACCGAGAGTCAGTAGCAGGATGTTCCAGACACGTTCCGGAAGGGCATCCGCCGGGATTACTCCCGAGAGAAACAGGCTCAGACTCACTCCAGAAAACCAGGCAACCAGGGTTCGCCACCATCCCGGTCGAGGAGCGGTATCAGTTTCATGCCAGCCAACCCAACGAACTGTCATCTCCAGCAACAACGACAGTAGAAACAACAAAAGAATAAAAGGTTGACTGAGTTCAGCAAGCGTTGTTGCGAGGGGCGCCACGAATGCTGGTTGTGCGTCCTGCTGAGCATGATAACGCTTCAGGGCTTCCATAAAGATCTTTCGCTGCAGCCAGGCCTGATGCAGATCCTGCTTCAGTTTGGCTGCTTCCTCAGGAGTGAAGGACTCCGGATGTGTCTGCAGTACCTGGAATGAATGTCCCAGTCCCAAAGTGTGGAAGCTGTATTTAAATATTGTAAGTTCATACAGATTGTCACGGCCCGTCAATTGCTCTGCGATCCGCAGTTCACGGTCTGCATTCCGTATCACAGCGGCGTACTTTTTTTGCCGCAGATCGGATTTGCAGGCATTGTCCAACCAGCGTAGCAGCCGAATGACAATCATTTCAGCGGGATAAATGGCATTCCGCCCTTCTGCCGCTTTGATCTGTTCGCCCCGCGGGAGTGATGTCTGTTCTAAAAAGGCCAGGGTAGCCGACCAGGTAATCGCTCCCACATCCAGGGTTGGTTTTTTCTGTCCCGCTTCCAGTCGTTGCTCAGCCTGTGCATAGATTTTGGGATTCGCAATTTTTAGAGTCAGACGATAGTCGTCATCCCAGACCGGTTCGGCGGACTGCTGATAGAACCTGATCGCTGCGAGGTAGTCGTAGAGTGCATTCTCCGGATCGTGGACCGCACACTCAGCCAGCAGCGACAGCCAGTCCTCCGTGGGATGCTCCCACTCTGATTCATCGCTCAGCACAAACAGCAGTAAAGCGCGCTGTCTCCAGAAATCGACATCTTCCGGGGCAAGTTGTGTGGCGATCGCAGCCTGTTCCAGACAGGCATCGCGACACAGAGCCTGATACTCTGCTTCGGCCCGATTCCTGAGTTCAAACAGGTTTCCAGAAAGTTCCCTTGCGTCTTCAGTGGTTAATATGTCCCGCTTGAGGAACCCGTACTGCGGCTCGGTGAGCATCCAGGCTGCCCCCAGCGCGACCTGGGCGTCGGTCCGGGTTGCGGGGATTTGCTCAACCTGCTGCAACCAGTATTGTGCCTGTTTCTCAGGTAGTTCCTCGCTGACCGACGTCGTTTGCCCCAGCAGACGCCAGGCCTCCGCTTTCCAGTCATACCACAGCGAATGCCAGCCTGAAGCGGACCCGCTGACGACAGTAACCAGGCGCAGGCTGAGCACTACGATGACCACGCACAAGATCAGCCGGGGCCATTTTGATTTTCTTTGCCGGTCTGTTTCCGCTGAAACGCTTTGCATATGGAAAGACTAACGTCTGTTATAGCAGAGAGGATCAACGGGTTCTTACTGTTTTCCCCGTGATTTCAGGATTTCTTCAATCAATGTCAGTTTCTGCTGCTGATATTTGAGTAAACGTCCATCGCCATACAGGCAGAGTAGTGATATGGGAAACACAATCAGGGCACAGACGGCCATCCAGAGGGGGATCCAATCCAAAAGCAGATGCAGGCTGACAATGCCTGCAGCTACGAGTGCCATAATCAGGTGACTGCGAACGCGTAGTTGCTGAATGCGAATCTGCTTCCGGACCTGTGGCGCCACTCGTGCCGGGTTCTTTCCGGCCAATTCCTGTTCAATGTCGATTTCCATTCGGATCGCTTCATCCTTCCTGGAACAGTCCATTTAAGTCCGGACTTCAGTCTGTTCCCTGCGCTGACATCGATACTGCATGCCCAGCAGGACAAATCCGATGATGGGCAGCACGATGTCCGTGTAAAAGATCACCCCGGCATTCCCGGGAGCAAAGTTATGGGCTGTGATCATCTGGTAGACGTGTCCGCCTGCAGCGCCCAGTAGAAACATCGACGGCCCGACGACCGCTGCGGCCCGCATGCCCAGACTGCCACGGAATGCCAGAAAGCCCACCACTGCATAACCCAGACTGGCGGTCCCCACTTCAAACTGAAACGGACTCTGGGACCAGCCGATGAAACTGGCTGCCATCTCGCCAAAAAACGAATGCATGATGAAGTTATAGAAGAAAGAACAGCCTATGGAAAAGAATAGAAACCAGGCAAACAGGGACTCAACAATGTTCGCTCGTGACAATGGTCGCGGTTTTCTCAAGAGAGAAAATCCGGAAACGATCAGCCCCAGGATCAGAAAGCTGAGAGTAAAATTTTCCATGACAAATTGAATCAGCTTACCCATAGATCACTCTCTGTTGGAGAAAGTTGTGATAATCACATTAGTTTACATCGTCTCAGCATTTATACAGTTGTTATCTATCGGCTATTCTATTAGGGTTGCTAAGCATGAGCCCGGTTTTTGAGAAATCAATAGCGATTTCACAGGAATCAGGCAGCGAGGAAGGTAACTGAGAATGCGATCTAAGCATAAAGATCACAGTTACTTAAGAAAAATTTATTCAATCTGATTGAAAAACGAAGAGGAAGCCACGAGGAAGCCCCCCGAGTTTGTTAACCGCGTGCAGGCTGCATTGAAGCCCGCCGGGTGAGAACTCATAAAACAGGGGGGAACATACAATATGACAAACAGTGTAGTCTGTAAATTTGGTGGAAGTTCCGTAGCGAACGCTACTCAAATCGAAAAAGTCCGTCGCATTGTCGCCGACAATCCCCAGCGACGGTTTGTGGTGGTCTCGGCTCCGGGGCGAGTCCAGAAAAACGAAGAAAAGATCACCGATCATCTGCTCAATATCGCGACCCGGGGGCAGCACTTTCGCGACTCCCGCAAGTCGATCTCCGCAACCGAGAGCAAACAGGCGGTCATCGATCGCTTCAGCGGCATCATCTCCGACCTGGAGATCGAAGGCAACGACCTGATCGAGTCGCTGAAAACCGATCTGGAGCCGAACCTGGATGGCGATAAACGGATCGCGTTCCTTGCTTCGCGGGGCGAGCACTACAATGCCAGGATCATCGCGCGGTATTTCCAAAGAAAAGGTATGGAAGCCCGGGCCTGTCTGCCTGAAGAGTTCGGCTTCCTGGTGACCGACAGTTATCTCGATGCGAAGGTGGAAGAACCTGCCTACGAAAACATCGCCGTCCTCGATCAGGAAGAGACCGACATGGTCACTGTCATTCCCGGGTTTTACGGGGTGACTGAAGCAGGAGAGATCGCCGTCTTCTCCCGAGGCGGTTCCGATCTGACCGGAGGCGAAATTGCCTACGCGATCGATGGCGACAAGTACGAGAACTGGACCGACGTGAGTGGCGTGCTCGAGTCTGACCCTCGCATCATCTCTGCCGCCCGGGCGATTCCCCGTCTGACGTTCAAAGAGATCCGTCTGCTCTCCTCCAAGGGAGTGAATGTCTTTCATCTCGACGCGATGCTCAACTGCCGCAAACGCAAAATCCCGATTCATGTCCGCAATACAAATCACCCCGAAGCCGCCGGTACGCAGATTCTCAACGAGCGCGTACCGGAAGAGGGCGTGGTCGGCATCGCCCGGCTGGACAACATGGCCTACATCTACCTGGAGAAGGACATGCTCTGCGAAGAGGTCGGCTTCACCGCGACCTTGTTGAAAATCTTCCAGAGTTACGGGATCAACACCTACCATTATCCGACCGATAAAGACGACATCGCCGTTCTGGTCAAACAGGACGACCTCAAAGGGAGCATCAACGACTTGCGGCGGGCCATTGAAAAACAGCTCAAGCCCGATTTTATGGATGTGGTCTACAATCTGTCAGTCATCACACCGGTCGGCCTGGGGCTCAAACGCAACTCCTATCCGCTGGTCGATGCGATCAACGCACTGGGTGAGCACCATATCCCGATCGAAATGATCGATCAGAGTCCTTCACAGATCTGTTTCCATATCGGCGTCAGCCAGGCCGTCGCCGATGATGCCTTGAATATTCTATATCGGGTCCTGATTAACGACACCCGTGCTTGAGGCCGGTCATGCCTGCTTCAGTATCCGGGAGGGAACTGTCCCTCAAGGGCTTCCGCCACCAGTTCATTCAGCACCTGATCGTTAAACTCGTAGCGCACACGGCCTGCAAAGGCCCGCGCTTCGGGACTGTGATCGTTGTGAATTAACAGAGCAATCAGGACAGCGAATTGCTGGCACATTCCCAGACTGAGCACGCCATGATTCCGAAAATCGAATCGTGATTTCTGATTAAGCTTCTGTGGCAGATTCGTATGAGAAGGCTGCTTCCGCATAATATCCCAAGACATCAGCTGGATTTCCAGAGTATGTTCAGGATCAATATATTTCCCGCACACCTGATATTCACCCGCGCGAATCAACGGTGACTCGGCATAGATATAACACTTTCGCGCCAGTTCAGGGCGGTGTTTATCCAGCCAGAGAAACAGTTCCACTGATAACTGCGCTTCGTCTAGCTTTCGATTGATGCGTTCGAAATCGGAAAATGAGTGAGTGACATTGTTGCCGTTCAGCAGATTGTCTTTCGCCTGATCGCGAAATTCCTTGAGCTTTTGCAGGGCAGGGGGATAAACGTTCGCCAGTTCCCGCCAGTCAGTTAGTGCAAATGATGGACGTACCGCATTGCACAGTTCATTCTGATGGAACCAGACATGCTTGGCCAGTGCTGCCGCATAGCGACCGGCACGTCGGTCTGCCTGGGCTTCCCTGAGAACATCCCGCGACGACCAATCGTCGGGAGGCTGCCAGTTCTCGAAATCATCATCTGCGGAAGCGTCGGTCATGATCACGTTCCTCGCATTGCAGGTCAGGGTTCAACCTGGATCAGCTTACCATAAATGGACTGAAATGTAATCCACCGGATATCCCCGAAGGCAATTCGGGGTTTTCCAGGGCGACAGGAAACTGTCAGGGCAGACAGATAAATCAGCAAGTCAAATCCAACCCTTTAGAAGTAGAGAGGCCATATGTTGGCCTGCCTGATGAGTAATGAAACAGTTTTTCGTTACTGGAATCTTTGTTTATGTTACACTTACAGCCAAGCCATAGTGACCTTTCTCTGTCCACTTCGATAATTCAAGAGTCAGAACATGATCTTCTCACGAAATCTAATTCTTTTAACCTTCATGTTTGTATTACTTGCAGCGCCTGCAATCGAGTCGAGTGAGCAGAAGGAGAATGCACAGAAGGACAAGCCCTTTAGTATCCCGGAAAAAATTAAAAAGAAACAGGTTGGTAAGTGGGAAGCTTCGAAAGCCATGTTACTTCGGTCTGGTAAGCAGCTGGCGGTTGTTATCAATGCGAAAAGAACGAATTACGAATTAAGTGATGGTTCAGAAAAAATTACGACACCAGTGACAGTATTCTCCGATTCAGAATCAGGGAGTATCTGGGCGGGACGTGAACAGGTTGGATACCTGGAAACTGATAATAAAATTCTGGGTTTTCAGATCATCGAATATATGATTTTTTGGTCTGAAAGTAGCCTGAATCATGACCCGAAATCGACTTCACCTGATATTACCAATCGTTTCGAGAAAGATATCACGGGCGGCTCTTTTTACCTGGATATGGACGCAGCTAATGAAGGACAGACAAATCTGAAAGATGTGATCAAAAACCCAGAAATGTGTTCCAGGGGTTCTGGAGGTTCGACCCCCATTGTGACAGGATTTCAATGGGACAAAAATTTATTAAAGCTTAGGTTAATAGACCAGACAAAACAGTATGAAGCGACTGTATGGATTGATATGAAGTCCCGAAAGGCTAAGAAAGCCGAGGAGAAACGGACTAAGTATGGTGAAAAGATATTCCAGGAGCAAGTAGAGGCAGCAAGAGTGAGAGCGGACAAAATGGCAAAAGAGAAAAATAATCAATAACAGAGTTCAGCATGCCTGTCGTTCACAAGCATCCCTGATTCGAAAATAATTAATGTGAGATTCTGGTTCCGCACGTAGCAGGTCAGGGTTCTACCTGGATCAGTTTACCATAAATGGACTGAAACGTAATCCAGCCGTTGATCCGGCCGATGTTATTGCCGATCTGAAAGCGTTTGCCCTGGATGGCTTTGATCAGATGCAGGTATTGACTGCCATTCACTTTGCAGAGCACGATGTCCCCCTTCTGGAGCTTATCTTCCAGAACGGGGGCGACCGTACAGAGCTGCCCGGATTCGATTTTCCCTTTCATGGAATTCCCCCGCGGACGAAAAGAGACGGTCTCACCTGCCTGCAGTTGTTCAATGTAGTGTGTGGCCCAGCCGATGGGAGGCTCTCCTTTATTACAGCCTGGTCTGCAGGTCAGACACCGCTTACAGGTGGAACTGTGATTGATCTGCTTTTTCTGATACGTCCCCGGTCCGGTATCCCGAGATCATTAATCCATTGGACAATTTTAATGAGCTCTGGTTCGCTCAGACAATGAAAATCAAACTGCACCCGGATGTAGAGGTGGTCTCGCCACTGTGAGCGGAGATAGTGTATGCGTGCTTCTGGCTGACTTTCCAGCGTGATCAGCAGCAGGTCGGTTCCATTGTGAATCCAGAAATCAAACTCGTCGCCGGTTTCAATCTGGTCCGGAATCTGATGCACCGATTCGATTCTCAAGCGTCCCGCCTGAAATTCTCCCGCGCCATAAACGTGGCTGAATCTCCGCCATTCTTTTTTTCGGATCCGCGCTCGCACGCTCATCTGTTTCTCTGTGAATTATGTTGCATGTTGCCGGTTTCAATAGACCGGTTGCACATTCTCTGCGATTTCAATGCCGCCATCAGAAATGATAGTGACGTCGGCCTCTGCGTCATAGATGACGTAGTGACCGTCGGCGTTGAGTTTCACCTCCAGGTTTGCAGGAGACCATTCCACCGAACCACAGATATGGACCGGGCTGAATGTGAGGTGCAGATTCCCTATTACATCTGTCTTTTCCACTCGGATAGTGAGACTGCGGTGGCTGTCCGTGAGATTGTAAAGACGGGCACGACCGCCGTGCCAGCGATGCAGCAGGGTCGGAAAGTGCCGCAGTATAGGATGGGATCTGAGCGATTCATTGTCGTATTTCGTATCAGGAAGTGTCATGGATCCCGCTGCTAATACGGCCACGAAGGTGGCACTGTTCCGGTCAGGGCGGAATCAAGGGCTTTGTGGAAGTCGGCATTATCCCACTCTTTGCGGGCCTTTTCTGCGATGCTCCGCGCTTCTTCCCGACGGTCATTGACTACCAGCAGGGCGACCAGGATGGCGGTCTGGTTCGAGAAATGCTTATCGGAGAACTCCAGAATGCCAGGGCCGATCTGTGGGTTTTTAGCTAACTGCTGATTGGCTTCTCTTGTGCGAACCAGTAGCTGGTAAGATTTTTCCGGTTCCAGATACTCGCCACAGATTTTGTACTCTTTCGCTTTGAGCAGTGCCGGCTGAGCCAGCCTGTATGCAAGTTTTGCCTTTTCGGGATGCTCTTTGTGGAGCAGTAAAAACGTATCGACCGTCATGTTGTTTTGATCGAGCGTGCGGTTCAGAGCTTCCAGTTCCTGGAATGAAGTCGCGACATCCTTTCCATCCAGCACCTGTTTTGTAGTCTGGTCACGTATCTCTTTCAGTTTTTCCAGTGCGGGGGGATAGACCTGAGTCAATTGATCCCAGTAAGCCAGAGCAAAAGAGAGCCGGACCCCTGTGAGCGCGGAATTATGTTTGAGTGCGTTCTCATGGAACCAGACGTGTTTGGCGAGAGCGGTCTGGTAGTCTTTCGCCTGCACATCACTGCGGATGCTTTGCAGAATCTCCTGCGGATTGGGATTCTGCGGTGGCTGCCAGTCCGCTGCGGGGACCGTTACGGGAATCAGGCACATTAATACGAAAAGCATCAGTTTCATGGGACTAAACCTGTTTTAAAGAAAAGTGCGGAGTGCCTGCACGTTTTTGATTATACAGCTTATGATTGAAATTGATACCGCTAACGCAAGTACATGCCCGTTTCACGGTGCGACGGTAAACTTCTGAATGCGGTGGTTATAGGCATCGACCACATACAGGTCTCCGTGGCTGTCGAACGCCATTCCGTGGGGGGCGTAGAATTCGCCTGCAGCGGTCCCCTGTTTTTCACCACAGCCGCGGAGATACTTTCCTGCTGACGAAAACTGCTGCACGCGGCCGCTGACGGCGGAAATCCAGAGACGATCTTTCTGATCGATACAGACGGCGATCGGGCCGGTGAGACTTTTCACCGGCTGACCACCAAAGCCGCTGAAATAACCACCCAGCCCGCCCGGGGTGTCGGCGTCGGTCCCCCAGTGCTGGAGCAGCTTTCCTTCCGCAGTAAACTGCTGGACGCGGCAGTTGGCGCCTTCGGTCGTCCAGAGGTTCCCCTCGGAATCGAAGGCCAGGAACTGCGGACCGCCGACCCGCGAGTTGGGATTCGCTTTGCCTCCGAATTCGCCCGGCTGACTGCCGTATTTACCCCACTCAAACAGGAACTGGCCCGTGGGATCAAAGACTTGCACCCGGTGGTTGGTCTGGTCGGCGACATAGATGCGACCATTATCCGCCACCGCGATGCCTCCCGGGCAGTTGAATTCTCCCGGCCCTTTTCCCGGCTTCCCCCATTGGCGAATAAGCTTACCTTGAGGGGAATAGATCGAAATTCGATCGCCGATTTTATGCTTGCTCGATCCCGAAGCCACGATGTGCGAGATCACCAGATTCCCCTGTTTGTCGAACGCGAGCCCACCCGGATTGGGAAGTACGGGAAACTGTGCTAACAACTTGCCTGTACGATCGAATTTCTGTACGCGGTCATTCAGGTGATCGGTTACAAAAATTTCATCTTGAGCGTTAATCACTATATCGATCGGAAAATGGAACTCGCCCGGCTGATCTCCCTGCTGACCCCAGGTTTTCAGGAACCGGATCGGAGCGGGTTCTTTTGCGTTGCTGATCGACGGATCTATCAGAGCGTGTGCTATCAGAAGACACAGGCAACAGAGCAGGCCGTTTCTCAAAATCTGATTTTTCAATGAGCCAGGCAATTCTAATACCTTTTAGATCAGGAAAGCGATGGGGCATCTTTCGATCATAGCCAACTTGTTGATCTCAGGCAAAGAGATTCGGGGACCGCTGAATTTCCTGTAAATAATTCTGCAGCGCAGTAGCCTGCCGGTATAGAATAGAGACAGACCTGAATTTTCCTGAAAGACAGTATCACGAATGGCAACGCGCGAACCTGAATCCCCGTCCGAATCCGAGTTGTCCCGTCGCGGAGTGCTGGGGGCTGCTCTGGGCAGCGCCCTGGCGGTTCTGCGCCACTGGTGGCATGGAACTCCGCTGCAGGCGGGGCTACCTGCGTCTCCAGAGCATGTCACCCCGCAGACACAGGCAGCCATCGCAGGCGGCTTGAACTGGCTCGCATCCCGGCAGGTCGCGGATGGCGGATTTGGCAGCCGGGGTTCGTATGCGCGGAACGTGGGAGTCTGCGCACTGGCGGGGACCGCATTTCTGGCACACCGCGGCATGACAGGCCGGTATCGTCGCGCGATTCAGGAGTGCATTCGTTACCTGCTCGCAAGGGCACAGGAAAATGGATTCATCATCGAAGCAGAGATCCGCACGCACGCGACGCTGTATGGTCACGGATTTGCAACGCTGTTCCTGGGACAGGTCTTCGGCGAATCACACGATCCCCGAATCCGCAAAACGCTGAAAGCGGCGACTGAGTTGATTCTGAATCTGCAGGACGGGCAGGGGGGCTGGTGTTATACGTCTGACCCGAAAGACGCGGATGTTTCGATCACCACCTGTCAGCTGCTGGCCCTGTTTTCGGCCCGGCAGGCGGGCATCGGCGTGTCGCGGGAAGCGATTGAGCGGAGTGTCGATTTTCTCAGGCGAGCCCAGAACGAGGACGGCGGTTTTCGATATCGGCTGGATGATCCTCCCGAATCACTGTTTCCCCGCTCGGCGGCCGCGGTGGTGGCACTCACCTGTGCCGGCCTGGGACAGGATCCCGCGGTGCAGCGTGGACGGGAATACTTACAGCAGCCACATCCTCCGCTGGAACTCTCCCCGGGCCAACTGGCCGAGTACCATTTCTACGGACGTTTCTACGCGACACACGCCGCCTGGCAGGCAGGGAAAGCAGCCTGGGATCGCTGGTACACGATCGTCCGCGATGAACTGCTCGCACAGCAGTCAACCAGTGGCGCCTGGCACGACGCCAACATCGGCGATGAATACGCGACCGCGATGGCGCTGATCGTACTGCAGTTCCCCTATGGTAATGTCCCCCTGCTGGCGATGCGCTAAAGCCGTTGCGATCTCTCAGCCGATCCGGGTGATCATGCCCGGAATAATCGCAGGCGGTGGCGGTTCAGGGAGTGAGAACGTCCAGTTGCCGACGGCAATTTTACCTGCAGACAGAATCTCTTCCAGCGACACCGGTTCGACTGATTCTCCCTCTGCCTGAAACAACTGGCAGCGATCGCTGATCAGGATTCGTGCCCGGCCCTCGACTGTGGGGAATAGCGCCGAATCGCTGTTTTCTATAGTGAGACTGCCAATGATCTCGTACTCCATGATCGTCTTCTGAACGGTTTCCGCTTCGAGCACCGTTCCCTGAAAGACTTCATTCGTGAGATGATAAGGATCCTCGTCCACGACCTCCTCGGTGAGCTCTGCATACACTTCTTCGAATTCTTCGATCTCATTCCGCAACTGGTCAAAAATGGCTTTGAGCTGCGCATTCTGTTTCAGTTCCGGCAGCAGGGGCTGCATGCAATACAGTTGTGCCTCGTAGCGGATCTGAGGGAAGTTGGTTTTGATTTCCGCGAGGATCTCGTCGGTCCGGATGCCTTCAGCGGCAAAGCGGAGCAGGAGTTCGATCGCGTTTCCCTGCGTCCAGTCATATTCGCCCCAGGCGATTTCTCTAATGAAAGGAAGGGCGTCTGCACCCAGGTTATAGATCAATTCAAAAATCGCGAACTGACATGCACTTAACCAGCCACCCAGGCCATGCTGCTGCAGGTCGTAGGCATCAGACTGTGGCGGCGGATCATGAAACATGTTTCTGAGCTGATCCAGTTGGGCGATGGATATCTGCCGAGCTTCTTCGCGTGCCAGTTCACGAAACTGGTTATCGATTCGATGCGTGAGCAGATAGTCCGCCAGCCGGGAGATGATCGCATTCAGTTCCTCTGGTGTCGTTGAGTGTTTCGTATTCATAATTGGTTTTCGAGTGAAAGCGTGAAGTTGAGTTTTCGATCAGGACAATCGGTTGAGCAGGAAGGTTCTCGAGAACATTTATCGGGCGCCCAGATTCACCGTCGAAGAGGAAGACCGGTCAGGATAAAACGAGGTTAACTCATTCAGCCTGATTCCAGTGTTTTTTGCGGGGGAGAGCGGACGCAGATCATAGTCCTGTCTCTGCAGCCGGCCAGCATTCTTAAACTGCGGGTTCGCGCGAATATCCCCCGTTCCCCGGACCGCTGGTTCAGGAACACCGCCGTACCAGAGATTGTGATCGAACTCGATCTGGTCCACCGGGCCTGCGACGTCTGTCAGTGAGGCACGTCCGGTCTGCTGAAAGATGTTGTTGACGATTCGCGACTGCCGATGTCCGCTGTCGGCATCAATGTGGAGCAGGGGACCGGTCGAACCACTGGCCGTGTTATGGGCAATCAGGGTCTGCTTCAGTCCGCCTCCCCGCTGATAGTTGCCTGAATAAATGGCATAGTAATTATTCACCAGGATATTGCCGACGATGGTATTATCAGCACTGGGATTTTGATAACCGCCATAATTTTCATTGGCGATCTGGATTCCAGATGCAGGCTGATTGAACCGATAGAATTCCCGCTTACCGGTAGAATAGACCAGGTTGCGACTGACGAGTGTCTGCGTTGTGTTATCGAGATAGACGTTAACAGAAAAATTGTCTGAGACGGTGTTCCCCTCAATTGTCCCTTTATCTGATAGATAAAGACCGATGCCTTCCCCATAGCAGCGTGAAACGGTGTTGTTTCTGATCGTCACATTCTTCGCCAGCCCGGCACCAACGCCGAAACTCCACCGCTGATGCGGTTCTCTTTGATTCGACTGCACACAGTCAGTGACGGTGTTGTCTTCAAACAGTAGATCATGAACGGGATCATCCAGGCGATTATAACCGGCGTAGATCCCACTGCTTTGACAGTTCTGAATCTGGTTGCCTGAGACCGTGACATGATGAATTCGACTCCCCGGCCCCCAGATTGAGATACCGATTTTCTGTGCGTTCTTGATTGTCAGTCCCTGAATCCGGACATGATGCGCGAGGACATTGATCAGACTGGAGTCAGCGGGAGTGCCGCGTCCGTCAATCACAGCCGTTTCACCCTGCATCGCACGTACGGTAATCGGGTTCCCCTGAGTCCCCGAAGAAATCAGATTCAACGGGCGGGACTGCGGATAGTTACCCGCGCGGAGAATCAGAGAATCCCCTGGCTGGCGGGCGAAGTTCAGACCGCGGGCGATACTGCGAAAAGGCTGATTCAGCGTGCCGGGGTTCTGATCGTTGCCATTTGGTGCGACATAATATTCGGCAGCAGTCAGCTTTCCGGCAGACAGCATCAACAGCAGGATGGCAATCGACGGTAAGCGAGCGAATGAATACACGGCAGAACCTGTTGTGAGAAGGGAGTCAGAGAAGGTGATTATTTTACTCTCAGATTAGTCTCCCCTTGTCAGAAATACAAACAAATAATCGATCAACTGTTCCTGAATTGTGCGCCCGGGGTGTTCTGGTATGCTGTATGATAAACGTGTCTGTGAGACTTTTGACCGGGGCATCGTCATTCCTTAAAACGAGAAACACGCTCGATGAAAATATTATCTGATCAACACACCGCTTTTGAACTGGAAGCACACCGGCCGGAGCTGGCGTTTCTACCCATCGGGGCGACAGAACAACATTCACGGCACCTCCCACTTGCCACGGATACGATACTCGCCGATCAGCTTTCGACAGCCATCCTGGAACAGCTCGACTGGCCCGGACATGTTTTCCTGCTGCCGACATTGCCTGTCTCCTCATCCGAAGAAAATACCGGCTATCGCGGGACAATCAGTTTTACCCCGCTGACCATGCGAAGTATTGTGCGAGATATCTGGGACTCACTTACGCGGGTCGGAATTCAGAAGTTAATCGTCTGCCCCTGGCATGGCGGCAATTTTATTCTCAAGCCCATCATCCGGGAAATGAATTGTGAGAAACAGCAGTGCCACCTGTTTTATCTCAATCCCTGGGAACAGGTGCCCGCTGCCGTTTATGATCAGTTCGCTCACGGTTTCGAAGTGCACTGCGGCGATGTGGAAACATCGTTAATGCTCGCGCTGAATCCGGAGTATGTCAAAGCGGAACGGGTGGATAATCCAACGCCCCACTTCAAGGCACCGTTGCAGGACATGTGGTCGATGAAAACGCTTTCCGGCGGAGAAGGGCATACAGGGCATCCGACTCAAGCGACTGTAGCTAAGGGGGAGATATTCAAACAGGCGGTGATTGAGAACTCGGTGCGTTATCTCCAGGAATTATTAGAACTGTCGCAGCAGTATCCTGAGTATTGATTAATATCGATCATCGCCTTTGTCACATTTCTCCAAAAATCAAAATGATTTCAAAAAGTTCACAATTAGAAGAAATAAATCTCGTTCCTGGCGCATCTGAAAAGATATAGAGATTTTTCAAAAAACTGCGAACCGTTTTTAGGGAAACGCCTCTTAGTTAACAGTCAGTTTAACTGACAGACACGTTGGCATATTTTTAATCACATTCAAAAACGGAAGTTTACTCCGATGGTTTCTTATTTGTGGACAATCAGTTTCAAAGGCAAACCCGCAGGCAATCTCGAAGCCGGTCTCCCGGCTGAAGATACGCTCGCGCTGAATTTACGCTGTTGACATCTGGTTGATCCTCAGGTCTCTGAAATCACCCGGTGTCGTCAGACAGCGGGTTTTTTTGTGTATTCACCAAATCCAATGATTAATTTACTGCAGTCAGGTGCCGTTCTTTTGGCCTCGCGCTCAGGGTACGCACTTTACTTTGGCCCGTTCAACTTCTGGTGAGGTTACCGGTCTTTCAAGCCGGGCAGGTCGGGTTCGAATCCCACACGGGTCATTTATTAAATATTGAAGGAGCTTTTATCATGGTGAGTTTAACACGTTCTAAACGCACGGCCCCCGTTTCTTTCCGGGGTCGTGGTGTAACGGTTGCATTGCTGGCTTTTAACCTTGCAGGTGGGGGTTCGAATCCCTCCGGCCCCATTCGTAATGAATTTTGAAACGCACCGGTCGTCTAACCTGGTAAGACGCTGCCTTTGTAACGCGGTGATGTGGGTTCAAATCCCACCTGGTGCTCTCAGAACGGAAATCGCAGAAGCTGAAACAACAACCAATATGCGCCCATGATGTAACGGTAGCCTACTGTCTTGCCATGGCGGAAGTGCGGGTTCGATTCCCGCTGGGTGCTCTTTTTAAACAAAACAGGGTGTGGGGAAGTCTGGTTAACCCGCGTGCCTTGGAAGCACGAGATCACTGGTTCGAATCCAGTCACCCTGACTCCGCTTTGAGCGGCACAGTGTTAGAAAACTGATTTACTGCGGTGGTACTCGTGTTGGTACGGGTGGGCGACTGTTAATCGCTTTGACGCAGGTTCGATTCCTGCCACCGCAGCTTGAAAACACAACCATTCACGCCTCTGGTGTAACGGCAGCATGACCGGTTCCAACCCGGTCGATCGGGGTTCAAATCCCTGGGGGCGTGCTTTTTTCAATCTGGCTCGGTAGGCAACTGGCAGACCACTTTGGCTTAGAACCAGAGATGCTGTGGGTTCGAATCCCACCCGAGCTACTGAAATTCATTACGTCCTCGCGGAGCAGTCCGGAGTGCTCACCTGCCTGTCACGCAGGAGATCGTGGGTTCAAATCCCATCGGGGACGCTTACAAACGGCACGGTATGCAAACTGGTAAAGCAACGAAACTTAAAATTTCGTGATTGTCTGCGGGTTCGACTCCCGTCCGTGCTACTGGATAGAAGACACACGCGTTGGCTGGGCATTGGCGAGCCCCGGTGGCTGTAACCCACCCGCTTACTGCTGTGGCGGTTCGACTCCGTCCCAACGCACTTTTTTAAACCACCCGGCCAGGTGGCGGAACTGGTAGACGCGCGACTCTCAGAAAGTCGTTCCTTCAAGGAGTGCGAGTTCGACTCTCGCTCTGGCCACTTTTACTTTTCTGCTGACGTCACTTTATCCGAGTTCAGGTAACGATGAGGATCATAAGCCGGCAGGTAATAGATCCAGTCAGCCGCTTCATAGAGAATCACTTCTTTAATCGATTCCTGCTTGAGTAAATCGTCGATGATCTCTTCCCGTCGACGTGTGGCCTCTGTTTTATCCCGGGCACGCAACGATTCCTGTGCCTCGTAGAAAAAACTCTTAGGTCCCCGAAATGTCGACCCATGATTGTCGGACTGATCTGCCAGATACGTCTCCCGTTGCAGCTTCGCAGGCCCCGAGTCAGGCAACAGCCGAAATCCCAGCAGGGCCGGTTCCACGCGCAAACCATGTAAATCGAGCAGCGCAGTACCTTCTGTGATGGAAGGGATCTGATTCAGCCCGCTGGTCAGGTAGCGGTAGTAGCTCGCGTCATAGTGTCCCGCTTCCGGATGTTTCAGTCCGGGAAGTGCCGCGGTTACCTGCTGTTCAACGGCAGCCCTGGGAGGAATCACGGCACGGATTCGTGTTTTCGGAAACGTGTTTTCCAGATCCTGCAACAGGGCACGAAGTCCTTTGGAGACAGTAACGTTCCGGGCGTACCGCCAGACATATTCCGTATCGGGATTCTGACAGGTCTCTGTCCATTCTCCGGCTGGCCAGGTGGTAATCTTTTCTACCAGTTTGGGATCATCCGATTTAAGCAACGGTTGCAGACCATCCAGCTGTGCTGCTGAGACGGGAGCATAGGCGCGATCGAGAGTGAGCCGCCGGAACGATTTGCCTTTCCGCCGATAATGTCCGGTGGTCTGCACGCCAGACTCACCATCGCCTGAAGTCCCGGCCAGATGCGTGTGCGAACGAGTATTGAGCATGATTTCGTCAAAGGCGGGCTGCAGGAGAATCGTCTGCAGCTGCTTGACGAACATCGCCCGCGTCGCACTCTGGTTCAGGTCCATAATCTCGGGGAGCCAGTCCGGTCCAAAGTCGATGATAATTTGATCCTGGCCCAGGGGACGCACCGCAGGTCCGTTACCGACAATGCGAAAACTGTTCTCGATCGTTTGAAAGTCAGTGCGGTATCCGCCCGCGGGAGTGATACCGGCAATGCGGGTCGTCGCGTTTTCCGGACTGGTTTCCTCCAGTGCCCAGTACGCATTGAAACGACTCACGCGGTTGCCTGCTTTCGCATGCGCCGTGATCGGTAACTCTGCCGGCAACTGGACCTTTCCGGAAAACGGACTCCCCGACTCAATCACCAGATAACGGCTGCCCTGCGGTCGCTGAAGGCCGTCGATCTGAATCGCGCCATCTTTTAACACGTTCAGTGTCCAACCCTTGAGCTCCCGCCGTTGCGCTGTCACCCGCTCAGCGATGGTGGCGTAGGTCTGCAATTCAAATTCACCTTTCGCATTCCGCACGAGCACAAACGAATCGTTCGCGATCGGCGGCGCGTCAGTTGCAAAAATCTTCAAATCGTCTTTCGTCAATTCCTGCGGCTTCGATTCGGGAACACTCTCGAAGGTCAGACTCACGACTTCAGCTTTGTCCGCATTCCCTGCCGCTTCAAATAGTTTGCGGTAATGCGCGAATGCCGTTGTCTCGGGACTGAAATTGGCGGTCGGTGTCGCGTAGGGCAGAAAGTTCCAGAGAAACGCGCCCTGCTCATCGAAGGCAGGGATGACCAGATATTTCATGAGTCCCTGCTCAAAAGGCCTGAAGGTGGCGGTCAGGGAGATGCCGTGGTCCGCAGCGCTCTGGGCATACCAGTTTCCCCATTCGGGATGCAGCCGAAACTGCATGATGAAACCGTGCCATTGATACGCCACCCGATGCCCGCGGCGACCATACATGACCCGGTTCAACGCTTCACAATTCAGGATGGCCCGCGCCTGTTTCGCATGCAGTTCCCAGTCGGCGGCTCGATAATTGTCAGGGTTTTCAATGACAGGGTAAGCACCCAGCCAGACAATCAGCCGAGAGACTCCGTGTGCCTGCAGGCGGCGGAAGTATTGATCAAAGGCACTTTTATCGACAGGTTTCCACTGATTCGTCTCATTGTCCCAGAAGATGCGAATCAGATCATCCAGCTGATCGGACAGATAACTGATGGGGCGGTCGGGCGGAGCAGGGTAGACCTGAAGCGTCTGTCTCTGCACGATCTTTTCTTGCTGTTTCAGTATGACGGTGAGCTGAAATGAGTCTTTGTCGGCAGTGTTGGCAGAGGTGATGTGGAGTCTACCATCTGTGGAGACCGAGATTGTATAGCCCTCGAACTCCAACTGGGGGCCTTCCGCCAGCAGTTTGCCTTTCTGTTCTGCCTTGAGCAGGATCTGATTGTCCGCGGTCAGCTTGCCTGAGATCAGCGGCCAAGTACGCTGGCCGCCGGCCCGGTAACAGAAAGGTGCTTCGATGTTCCGCTCGGAGAGCCATGCCGCCGGTTTTCCCGCTTCTGCATTTGTGGCGGAGGCAATCAGTAGAAGCAGGCAGATCAGTTTCAGGACTAATTCAGTAGCGATACGCATTCTTCGATTCTCCATCTCTCGTTACTGTGGTCCAGGATCGGTACTGTCTGCTTCTTCAGAGCGTTTGGTAATCGGAATGAATTTCTGTGCCCGTTCGCCATAGATGTCTCCAACATAAACGTTGCCTTTCGAATCCTGGGCAATGCAGTGCACACCGACTGCTTCGCCGGGCTTGAGCTGTGAGACTTTGGGGTTATTTTTATCCTCGCCGATATCTCCCAGGGGAATCGTCCACAGGCTTTTCACGTGTCCGTCGTTTGCGAGTTTCAGGAAGAGCTGGTCCTTGTACTCCGGGTATTTACCATGTCGTTTCCACCAGTGCGGTGATGAACCACAGATCCAGAGATGGTCATCCGCAGTCACCGAAAGTCCCCAGGGCATCAGCAGGCCACTCCACTGGTCGAGGAATTGACCCTCTTGATTGAAAATCTGGATACGGCCGCTATTACGATCGGCGACATACAGCTTACCCTGGGAATCAACGACGATCGCATGAGGCAGAATGAATTGACCCGGTTGGGAGCCATACTCTCCCCAGGCTTTGATGAACTTCCCGTTTTTATCCAGGTGTACGATCCGCCGGTTGCCGTAGCCGTCCGTTACGAAAATGTCGCCTGACCTGGTGATGGCCATATCGGTCGGCATGTTGAAGTGCGTTTCATCCTGTCCTTTCTCGCCCCGCACACCCAGCGTCATCAGCAGTTTTCCTTCCGGAGTATATTTCTGGACGATATGCAGACCGAAGTCGGTGATCCAGATATTTCCTGCATGATCGATGCGCAACTGATGCGGGTTAACAAAATTGTCTTTGCCCCAGGTGCGTACAAACTTGCCGTCGGCGGTATAGACCTGTACCGGATCCGGGCCTTTTTTGAAGAACCAGACCTGATCCTGATCGTCGACAGCCAACCCGGACACCCAGCCTTTTTTACTGACATGGTCGGGGTAATGCGGCCAGGCGGGATCGACATCGTATTCGACAATTACCGGCTCTTTGGCAAAGCCGGGATTCTGAGCGAACAGTTCAGACTGACTGACAACAGCGAGGCAGAGGATGAACGTACTCAGAAAAAAGAAGTGCAAACCGGTTCGAGGACGAAGCTGGAACATGGCGAATGAAGGTCCTTTCTCTTCAGTTAGAAGCAATGCAGACTCAGTGGTTCTGAAACTGCTGGAGCGAGGAACAGACATCAAAAAGTCCCGCACTCCGGTTAATTCACACTAGCCTATGGCACTACCTGATCTCTATGATAAAATGCGCAAAAGTCTTTAGGATATGCGCAGTCAGCAACAGGTGACGACATGAGTGCGGCTCCCCGCGTGGCATTGCAGATTAATACGTCGACCGGTTTCAGCTCTCAGTTGATTCGAGGCGTGGTGCAATACGCGCAGGAGCATCAACGCTGGAGTCTGCTCGTCCAGCCACGCGGCGTGCGGGAACGCTGGCGGATTCCACAGCACTGGAAGCCGGACGGCGTGATTGCGCGGGTGACCCAGCGTTCCCAGGCCCGTGAATTGCAGAAACTGGGTGTGCCGGTGATTAACGTCTCGCGAAGTGTGGTTTCCGGTTTTCCTTTTTCTCAGGTCGTTGCGGATGAGCATCTGGTTGGTGGCTGGGCCGCGGATTATCTGCTGGAACGCGGCTTCAGTCATTTCGCCTACCTGGGACTGGTGACACAACCGCATTACACCGATACCTGTGGTCTGGGATTCACGGAACGCTTGAAATCACACGGACATACCTGTGCCATGTTGCACACACTCAGTGCAGGCGGACGGGCACGCAAACAGCCGACATTTGCTGAAATGAAACGCTGGCTCACTTCGCTGCCGCTGCCAGTGGGCATCTTTGCCGCTGATATCGAGAGTGCCTACGCAGTGACCGATGCCTGCTGGTCGTGCGGTTTGAATGTACCTGAATCGGTAGCAGTACTCTGCGGGGAAGACGATCCGCTGCTGGCTGAGATTTCGAATCCGCCACTTTCCTGTATCGATGCCGATCCTCGACGGGTGGGGTATGAAGCCGCAGAGCAGCTTGATCTGTTATTGAGTGGAAAAAACGTCTCTCGTTCGGTCCGGCTGGTTCCAGCACTGGGTGTGGTCGAACGCAGATCGACAGATACGGTGGCCTTCGACGATCCACTGCTGGCCGAAGCAGTCCGTTATATCCGGGAATCCGCGACGACTCCCATTGATGTTTCCGACGTACTCAAAAAAGTGCCTGTCTCACGACGTGCACTGGAGCAGCGTTTTCAACGTCACCTGGGGCGTACGCCTGCCGCTGAGATCAGGCGTATTCGGCTGATACGCGTGCAGGAACTGTTGCGTGATACCGACTGGCCCATGCCTCGTATCGCGCGAGCTGCGGGATTCTCCAGTACCGAAGTCATGAATCAGGTCTTCCGTCGCGAACGGGATCAGACTCCTACACAGTACCGGCGTCAGTCACGTTCCCACGCTGATTGAAAATTAATCCTGAAAATCTGCCACAGCCTGCGAACCTGAAAGTGTGTCCCTGCGTCTTTCTGCTGGATTCTGAACAACCCGCGTGTTGTTTTGATTTCCAGCCTGTTGTTCGTTGTGGGGTCTGAGAGCCACTCTGTTCCGAATTCCTGTTCTCTTCTGGCGAGTTGCGATCTTCATCGAGACTGATTCATCATGATCACGCACATTGACGCAGAGGGGCAGGTGCCCGGCCGACTCTCATAAGGTTGGAATACCCGGTTCGATTCCGGGCTCTGCTATTTCTATTTCCAGGGCTGGCATGTACCAAGGGCGGCGATGGACTTTTGCAAAGTCTATGTGATGGGTTCGATTCCCCTCCGGTCCATTCTTTATAAAATAATCAGAGCCCATTCACCGATCGAGAAAGCAAAATGAGAGAGACCGATGAGACGCATTATCCAGGTAAGAAACTTCCTCAGCGCGACTGAATGTGCTGCGCTCATCGAACGTCTGGAACAGCAGGGCTTTAAAGAACAGCTCTCTGGCGATCGAGACCGCGTGGTCCGCGCCCGTTGCGTCTTCACGGATCAGGAACTGGCAGACACTTACTGGCAGCGTCTGCAGCGGCATGTTCCCGCTTTGACAGACGTTTATACGGATGGATTCACCCCGTATCCGCATCTGAGTTCACCCCTGGCTGAGTTTCAGCCGTGCGGTCTGAATGAAGTGCTGCGCTGTTACAAATATCTGCCGGGCGAACAGTTCCGTCGGCATGAAGACTTTGCCTACGAATGGAGCGAAACCCGTCGGACATTTTACACGGTGCTGTTTTATCTCAACCACGAGTATACGGGTGGGGAAACCACGTTTGATCACAATCAGGTCGTTCCGGAAACCGGGCTGGCCGTGATCTTTCCGCACGAACTTTATCATTCAGGTAACATGGTGCAGACGGGCAACAAGTACGCGCTGCGTTCGGATGTCATCTTTGCTGCGCCTGAAGTCAGTTAATTCCACTGCTGTTATCAGGGACATTACGATGCAGGAACACGTCTGTCTGATTGGATTCGACGAACCCGAAATAACCGTTTTAAAACAGCAGATCTCTGGTCGCGTCACTGCACATCCCTCTCTGCCCGATTACCGCGTTGAGGACGGGCAGCTGTACGTCGATAACGAACAGGGGGGCTGGCAGTCCCACGTAGATCGTGTGATTTTTCACGGAATCTTCGAAGAGGATCAGGAACTGTTTGTGGCGCTCGCTCTGTGGGGCGGCCCCTGTTTTCCCAATCCATTGGGAATGCTTGCCTGCCGTGATAAACAGGCCTGCCTGGTGCGTGCGCTGTCACAGACACGCTATCCCGGCAGGGGGCGCGGTTATGTCCCCGCGGGAAGTGTGGTGAATCTGCAGTCAAAGCAGGTAGCCAAGTGGGGCAACTGGCATTGCGGTGAGAATAAGGCGCGAATCCAGGGAGAGTGGCGGGCCGAATTCAGCAGTACGCTGGAACCCTTTTATCCGGGGGACGCGGTGCGCGTGGTCCTGCTGGGCGAAGAAGTGTTACAGATTCGACTGGCAGGCGACGACTGGTTGAAATCGATCCACGATCCAACGGCCGACTTCATGGAAGTCGACGTGGAACTCGCGGACGACACCCGGGCACTGGCCCGGTATTTCGATCTCCCCGTGATTGCCAATGATTATATTGTTGGTGATGACGGACAGAAGTACCTTTTGGAAGTGAATCACATTCCGAATGTCACCCGCTTCCCGCTCATCTGGGAACGGTATGCGGCACTGGTCACTGACTGGTGTCAGACATGAAATAAGCAAAAACCAAACAGGAAGTAGCATGCGATCAACACGCGAACTGGATCTGACGAAACTGAACAGTGCGACAAAGTACCCTTCGATCCCCACGTATCATGCGCTGGGAGAACGGGGTGCTCTGTTGCTAGAGACTGTCGACTTCAACGGAGAACCGCTGATCGCGACAGAAAAAGTGGACGGCACCAACAGCCGGATCATTCTGATGCCCGATGGATGCTACCTGATTGGCAGCCGCGAAGAACTGCTGCATGCGCGGGGCGATTTGATTCACAACCCCGCCTTGGGGATTGTGGAAACACTCAAGCCGACCGCGGACCGGATCGTCGAGAAGGTTTCCACCCCAGCGGATGTCATCACCGTCGTCTATCTGGAAACGTATGGCGGTAAAACGACCGCGGCTGCGAAACAGTATACGAGTCAGTGCGAGTATGGTTATCGGGTATTCGATGTAAGCCGGATCGCGATGGAGCACCTGGATGCCAGCCGTGAAGCGATTGCTGCCTGGCGCGAGAACGGTGGCCAGCCGTTTCTAGCGGAACCGGAACTGGCCGATCTGGCAGCGTCACTGGAACTGCAGCTGACGCCGCGAATCGAACTGCGGGAACCACTGCCGACATCCATTTCGGATACGCATATGTGGCTGGAATCAATGCTTCCCACGACGCTGGTCGCTCTGGACACAGACGCCGGCGGCAGCCCCGAAGGCCTGGTGGTGCGTACTGCTGACCGCGACCGGATTGCCAAAATCCGTTTCGAAGATTACCAGCGGCATCTGAAACGGGCGGCTGGGAAAAAGTAAATGGCATAAAAAACTCCCCTCCTGAAGGGAAACCATCGGGAGGGGAGTTTCTGTTTTATAGACAGTTTACTATCAGGAAGCGTTCAACGCGTCCCGCACACCGGCAGCATACGCCGGGGCGACCAGTTCGAAGTGTTTGAGCTGGCGGTCGACAATTTCCTGGGGCACACCCTGCATGGCGGCGGCGATGTTGGAGAACAGTCGCGATTTCTGTCCGTCGTCGAACAGTTGGAACAGCGCGCGGGGCTGTGAGTAATCGTCGTTGCCTTCGCGGTGATCGTAGCGGTCTGCATCTCCCGAAATCTGCAGAGGCGGCTCGGCGACATCGGGACGCTCGACCGGTCCGTTGAAGGAGTTCGGTTCGTAATAGGCGTCCACGGGGCAGCCGTTCGATTTGAAGTGCATTGCGCCGTCTTTGTGGTAGTGATGCACGGGGCACCGCGGCTCGTTGACGGGCAGGGCTTCGTAATGCGTTCCCAGGCGGTGCCGGTGGGCGTCCGCATAGGAGAAGACGCGGGCCTGCAGCATTTTGTCGGGGGAGTAGCCAATTCCGGGCACCACGTTGGATGGAGAGAAGGCCGCCTGTTCGATCTCTGCGAAATAGTTTTCGGGATTGCGGTTCAGTTCCAGCGTACCGACATGGATCAGCGGGTAATCGCCGTGTGGCCAGACTTTTGTCAGATCGAACGGGTTGTAAGGCGTTTCATCCGCATCGGTTTCCGGCATGATCTGGACCTGGAAATTCCATTTGGGAAACTCACCCTGTTCGATGGAATAAAACAAATCTTCCTGCGTGCTTTCGCGGGTCTTGCCGACTACCTCTTCTGCTTCCTCATTGGTCCAGTGCTTGTGTCCCTGCTGCGTTTTGAAGTGGAACTTGACCCAGAAGCGTTCGTTTTTCTCGTTGATGAAACTGTAGGTATGGCTGCCGTAACCGTTCATGTGCCGTACGTCGGTGGGCAGACCCCGATCTGAAAACAGAATCGTCACCTGGTGCAGCGATTCGGGTGAGAGTGACCAGAAGTCCCACATCGCGGTGGGAGACCGCAGGTTTGTTTTGGGATGCCGTTTCTGGGTGTGGATGAAATCGGGAAACTTGTAGGCATCGCGTACAAAGAAAACCGGCGTGTTATTGCCGACCATATCCCAGTTCCCCTCTTCGGTATAGAACTTGAGGGCGAAGCCGCGGACGTCCCGTTCCGCATCAGCAGCGCCAGTTTCGCCAGCCACCGTGGAGAAGCGGGCCAGCATTTCGGTTTTGGTGCCGGGCTGCAGTACCTTGGCTTTCGTATATTTGCTGATGTCGCCTTCGATGGTCAGTGTGCCATACGCACCCCAGCCGTTCGCGTGTACGACGCGTTCGGCGATCCGCTCCCGGTTCTGGTGCGCGAGCTTTTCGAGCAGCTGGTAGTCCTGCAGCAGCACTGGTCCGCGCGGGCCTGCGGTGAGGGAATTCTGATTATCGGGAACAGGGGCACCGCCGGTGGTAGTCAGCGTCGGCTTCTGATTCATCGTGTCACTCCTTGAAAGGATTTGGATAGCAATTCTTCTATGAGACGGCGCTCAACACGCTTTGGCAGAGCTCTCATTACTGAACTATAAGGGGCGGCGATCAGCATGTCTAATACTATCTGCGTATAGTTGCGATAACCGGCGTGCATGATGTGTTGTCTGAGGTGAATGCCTTTAACTGGGACAGGCATCCTGCTCTCTGGCGTATGTTCTGAGACGTTCCTGGAATGCCTGCAGCAGGCGACTCTGAAAGCGATACGGGTTCCAGACCATCGCAATTTTACGCACCGGTTTGATACCGCTCATCGAACGATAGACACGGCGATCACTCTGATCCAGTTTGCGTGCCATCTGCGGGACCATCGAAATGCCATGCGAAAGCGAGACCAGTTCCTGCACCATTGCCAGCTGGCTCGTCTGTTCGACGGCCACCGGATGAAACGAACGCTGCCGACAGAACGAGACAATATTGTCCGACAGGCAGTGCGCTTCATCTAGCAACACGAACGGGAGCGCTTTAATATCGTTCAGACGAATTTGCGGTTTGTTGACCAGTGGATGATTAGGGGGCAGAACCAGCAGCAGTTCTTCCTGAAACAGCTCTTCGACCTCCAGATATTTCGCCGGCACTGGCAACGCCAGGATGGCCAGGTCGATTTCTCCCTGGGTACACCGCTTCAGTAAATGGTCTGTGGTGTCCTCCTGCACGATAATCGAGGCCGCCGGGAATTCGGTGGAAAACTTTCGCAGCAGGTCCGGTAAAAAGAACGGGGCGATGGTCGGGATTGCCCCGATGCGAATCTGGCCACTGCGGCCATCGTCGGAGATCTCGGCTTTGGTATCTTCAATCAAAGCCAGAATCTGCTGCGCTCGTGACTGGAGCAGGGTGCCGGCGTCGGTGAGGGCGACCGAGCGGGTCTTGCGTTCGAAGACCGGCTGGCCCAGTTCTTCTTCCAGTTTCTGGATCGAGCGGCTCAGGGCCGGCTGAGAAATATTCAGTTCTTCCGCCGCCCGGGTAAAATTTCCGCGCTCTGCGACCCTCAGAAAATAGCGTAACTGATCGACTTCCATTGATGCATGTCTCCGCAAGTTAATGTTATATTCGCATTGTATGGTATGTCGACTATGAATGAAATGCATGACGAACCGGCTGGATCTCAATCACTGGTAAACCGGGCGAACTTTCCGGAGGGAACTGCATAAATCATGGTATAATAGTATGTTGAGGTTCGATTCCTCTGGGGAAGTTCGTCGATATTAATGGATGGTCTGCAGCAGATGAACATATCAAGATCATTGCATGTTATCCGTCTGTGAATTACTATTAATAGAGAGATCCCACCTTTCGTAAGCGAGTTCCCACCATGCTCACTCCAACGGAGTTATTGATGACTACTGGATTGAAACGCATCTGTCTCATTCTGCCATTACTGACGGCTCTGGCGACGACCGTTTCTGCAGAGACAACGCAGCCGGAGCAGCTGACGTACGAAGAACACATTCGACCCATCTTCCGCGCCCACTGCTATGACTGTCACGGCGCGACTAAGGATCTCAAAGGGGGCCTCGATCTGCGGCTCGTCCGTTTCCTGATCAAAGGCGGCGATTCGGGAGAATCGATCATCCCCGGGAAACCGGATGAGAGCTACCTGATGGAGCGTATTGAAAGTGGCGATATGCCGCCTGGCGAAGCCCGCGTTCCGAAACACGAAATTGAAATCCTCAAGCGCTGGATTGCCGCCGGTGCGAAGACCGCGCGTCCCGAACCCGAGTCGATTGGGGTCGGGTTAGGCATCACACCTGAAGAACGTGCCTACTGGGCCTTCCAGCCGATTAAACGTCCCGAGCTCTCTCAGGAAGTAAAAGAGAATCGCCGTGTGCGGACTCCCATCGATGCGTTGCTCTTACAGGCGATGCCCGAGGGACTCACTTTCTCGCCGGATACCGATCGTCGCACGCTGATCAAACGGGCTTATTTCGACCTGCTGGGATTGCCCCCCAGCCCCGCGGAGATGCAGAAGGCACTCGCGGATCAATCGGAGGGCTGGTATGAACGTCTGCTGGATGAACTGCTCGCATCGCCTCACTACGGGGAACGCTGGGCACGTCACTGGCTGGATGTCGCCGGCTATGCAGACTCGGAAGGCTACACGGTTAAAGATGATGTCCGTCCCTGGGCCTGGAAGTATCGCGACTATGTCATTAAATCATTCAATGAAAACAAACCCTTCAATCAGTTTATCACCGAACAGCTGGCGGGAGACGAACTGGCGGGCAAGCGGGAAGGGGACCTGACTCCACAGCAGATCGAACTACTCAGCGCGACCGGCTTTCTGCGGATGGCCGCCGATGGGACCGGGAGTGGCAGTAATAACCCGGAAGCACGCAACCAGGTGATCGCCGATACGATGAAGATTGTCGGTTCCTCGCTGCTGGGGTTGAGTGTGGCGTGTGCACAGTGTCACGATCACCGCTACGATCCCATTCCGCAGTCCGATTACTTCGCTCTGCGGGCGATCTTTGAACCCACCTTTGACTGGCAGAAATGGCAGACACCACAGCAGCGACGGATCTCGCTCTACACCGCAGCTGATCGTGCGGAGGCAGCCAAGGTCGAGGCGGAAGCACAAAAGGTGCTGGCCGAGAAAAATGAAGTCCAGGCCAGGTATATGGCACAGGCGCTGGAGACGGAGCTCAAGAAATATGAATCACCGCTCCGCGAACAGCTGAAGGCTGCCTACGATACGCCTAAAGACAAGCGGACCGCAGAACAGAATGAGCTGCTCAAGAAACACCCAAGTGTGAATATCACGCCCGGCGTGTTGTATCAGTATATTCCGAAGTCCCGAGAAGAGATGCAGGAGTTCGACAAGAAGATCGCGGAGATTCGCCAGAAGAAACCGGTCGAAGAATTTCTGCGGGTCGCCGTTGAGCCTCCAGGTCATGTACCGGTGACAAAGCTCTTCCATCGGGGCGATTATCGTCAGCCTCAGCAGGAGATCAAACCGGGAGGTTTGAAAGTGGTTTCCCCGCCGGATCAACAGCAGATGTTCCCCGAGAATGATGCGTCTCTTCCGACGACGGGACGGCGTCTGGCCTTTGCCCGCTGGCTGACCAGCGGCGAACATCCTCTGGTGGCCCGCGTTCTGGTAAACCGTTTCTGGATGCATCACTTTGGACGGGCGATTGTGGCGACCCCGGGTGAGTTCGGAAAACTGGGAGCAAGTCCCACCCATGAAAAACTGCTGGACTGGCTGGCTGCTGAGTTCATGACTCAGGGCTGGGATCTGAAGAAACTGCATAAAACCATCATGCTCTCCACTGCGTATCGTCAGGCAGGAGCCCCCGATCCCAGTAAGGAATCGATTGATCCGGACAACCATTACTACTGGCGGAAGCCGATCCTGCGACTCGAAGCAGAAACGATCCGCGACCGGATGTTGAAGGTCACCGGTCAACTTGACGAGCAACTGTATGGTGCGCCGGTCAGTATTAAAGAAGACGACTTCGGCCAGATCGTGGTGTCGGGCGAGCAGCATCGCCGCAGCCTGTATGTCATGGCCCGCCGCAGTCAGCCGGTCGGCATGCTGCAGACCTTCGATGCGCCTGTGATGGAAACCAACTGCGAGCGTCGCTCCAGTTCGACCGTGGCGACTCAGTCGCTGATGCTGATGAACGGGAGCTTTATCCTGTCACAATCCGGCAAGCTGGCGGAAAAACTGGCCAGTGAAGCACCCGAACTCAAACCGGAAACTCTGGCACAGCTGCCGGCACTCCCCGCGACGGCAAAGCCCGTCTGGAGTTATGGCTATCGCAGTCTGGCCGACACGAAATCGCTGACCAGTGAATTTACGCCACTGCCACACTGGACCGGATCCAGCTGGCAGGGAGGTCCCAAATTGCCCGATCCGCAACTGGGGTGGGTGACGTTGAATGCCGGTGGGGGGCATCCCGCTACGAAATATGCCGCAGTTCGTCGCTGGACCGCGCCTGCAGCGGGCACACTGTCAGTCACAGGCAAGCTGCAGCATGGAAATGAAAACGGGGACGGCGTCCAGGCGCTGGTTCTCTCCAGTCGTTCCGGTCTGGCTGGTGAGTGGAAAGTGTTTCACAGCGCCGCCGATACGAACGTGGCTTCACTGGCTGTGCAACAGGGAGACACGATCGATTTCATCACAGGCTGCAATGGTAATACCGGCTTTGACTCTTTCTCCTGGGGGCTGCAGCTAACCCTCAAGGCTGAAGGCGGTCCGACTTTCAAATGGGATTCGGCAGCCGAGTTTCGCGGGCCGGAGCCACCACAGAAAAGTCTCCCCGCGCAGGCTTCGTATGCGTTTGAGCTGGCTTATTGTCGCAAGCCGACTGACGACGAATTACAGATGGTGATCCGCTTCATTGGAAATCAACTGGCCTGGCTGCAGCAGCATCCCGATCAGTTGCCCAAGGGAGTCACCCCGGTTCGGCAGACGATGACCAATCTCTGCCAGACTCTGATGAGCTCCAACGAGTTTTTATACATCGATTAGTAAACTACCGGTGCATCGCGGTACATAATGTTCGCGCGATGCCAGTACAGATACTTCTTTGATTCAGGTGAGTTACTGATGACACAGTTTTTCAGCAGACGACAGTTTCTGGCAGAAAATGCAATGGGGATTGGCTCGGTCGCTTTGGCCTGGCTGTTGAACCAGGAGCAGGCCCAGGCCCGCCCCAAAAGCGTGACCGCGGAGCAGGAACATTTCGACCTGAAGCCAAAACCCGCACCAATGGCACCACAGGCTAAAGCGATGATTTCGCTGTTCCAGCACGGCGGACCGGCGCACATGGATCTGACTGATCCCAAACCGGAGCTGTCCAAGTACAGCGGCACCGATTTTAAAGGGGATATTCACTACAGCTTCGTAAATGAAGCCAGTAAGAAGCTGCTGGGCAGTCCCTGGAAATTTCGCAAACATGGTGAATGTGGCACCGAGCTTTCAGAACTGCTGCCGCACCTGGGAGAGGTTGCCGACGATATCTGCCTGATTCGTTCGATGCACACCGGAGCCAATGGTCACGAAGTTTCCATCCGTTATTTTCACGGTGGCATTCCCGGCGTTGTCGGGCGACCGAATCTTGGGTCGTGGCTGGTATACGGTCTCGGATCGGAATCGCAGAACCTGCCTGCGTATATGGTACTCACCGATCCGGGCGGACTGCCTGTGGACGGCGTGACCAACTGGTCCAACGGGTTCATGCCTTCGTTGTTTCAGGGAACCGTACTGCGTCCCAAAGAGCCACGGATTCTGAACCTGGATGCGCCCGCGCATCTGCAGGGAGATCTGCAGGCTCAGAACCTGGAACTGCTGCAGTCTTTGAACCGCAAACATTATGAGCAGCATCCGCATGAGTCCGATCTTGAAGCACGCATTGCCAGCTACGAACTTGCAGCCCGGATGCAGACCGCGGCCCGCGAAGCGCTCGACCTGTCACAGGAAACGCAGGCGACTCAGGAAATGTACGGCTTGAACAATCCCAAGACCCGCGACTACGGTACCCGCTGTCTGATTGCCCGCCGACTGGTAGAGCGGGGCGTCCGTTTCGTGCAGCTGTTCCTGGGAGGTCAGCCGTGGGACAATCACAGCAGTATCATTACCGGGCTGCCTGCGATCTGTGGTCGCACCGATCAACCGGCGGCGGCACTCGTTAAAGACCTCAAACAGCGCGGGATGCTGGATTCCACACTGGTCCACTGGGGAGGCGAAATCGGTCGTCTGCCTGTGACTCAGGATCATGGGGATCCCAAGAAAGCGGGACGCGATCACAACGGGCAGGGCTTCAGCATCTGGCTGGCCGGCGGCGGAATTAAGCCGGGGATGACCTTCGGCAAGACCGACGAATTCGGGCACAAGGCAGTCGAGAATGTGGTCACCCCCAACGACTTCCAGGCGACCATCATGCGGCTGTTTGGTCTCGATCATCAGAAGCTCTTGTTCTTCTATAACGGACAGGAGCAAATGATTACTAATCACCGTCCAGCCCGCGTCGTATCCGAAATCCTGAACAAACCGGTGCCAACTGTCGGAGGAGACGCCTGAAGCTGAGGCCTTTCGGCAACATCTCGTTAAATCCATACGTGAGCGGAAATATCGATCAGCGGGTCGATTTTTCCGCTCATTTTCCGTTTGCCTCAGTGACGGAAAGAGGGGAAAGTTCAAGTACTTAATTAAACTTAAATATTGACAGTGTCGATTCACATTAGTAAGGTTTTATATAGAGATAGCGCTATATTAAGCATCCCTCCAACACTCAATCCCACCCCAATCAGAGCCGCCATGAATATCTTGCCTCAAGCAGTATCGACGCGTCGGTTATTTTTCGGTTTGACTCTTCTGCTGGCCTCACTTTATCTCAGTAATGCCACCCGTGCGGAAGACGTAAAACAGCCGGTCAGTTTTGTGAATGATGTGATTCCCATCCTGACGAAAGCAGGCTGTAACATGGGAACCTGTCATGCGAAAGCGGGGGGAGGCCAGAACGGTTTTCAACTCTCGCTGCTGGGATTCGAACCGCTCGAAGATTACGACAGCCTGGTTAAGGAAGCACACGGACGACGTCTGTTTCCTGTTGCTCCGACACAGAGTCTATTGCTGACCAAAGCGACCAACGAAACACCCCATGGCGGCGGCAAGCGGCTGAATCGGGATTCCGAAGGTTACCAGTTGATTCAGCGCTGGATTGAAGAAGGCGCGCAATGGAAGACCGGCGCTGAGCCGGAACTGGTCTCCGTCGAAGTGCAGCCCGAACGCGGCCTGGTTGAGATGGGCGAAAAACAGCAGCTCAAGGCCATCGCCAAATATTCCGACGGCTCGACCCGTAACGTGACACACACTGCGTTATATGAATCCAACATTAAATCGATGGCGGACGTCGACGAAGAGGGACTTGTCAAAGTCAAAGATATCCCGGGGAAAGTCGCCATTATGGTTCGTTACCAGGGAAAGATCGCGGTCTTTACCGCAGCGATCCCCCTCAATGCCCCGATTCAGAAAGTACCCAGCGAAAAGAATTTCATCGATCAACATGTGTTTGCCAACCTCAAAGAGCTGGGCATTCCTCCTTCACCAGTCTGTGACGATGCAACCTTCCTCCGCCGGGTGACGATTGATATCTGTGGTCGTTTTCCCACAGAAGAAGAAACAAAAACATTCCTGGCCAGCACCGCAGCCGACAAGCGGGACAAACTTGTAGAGCGTCTGCTGCAGAGCCCGAACTATGCGGATTACTTCGCATCCAAATGGACTCCGCTGCTCAAAAACCGTCGGGATGCAGCCAGCGATATTACTCCAAACTTCGCTTTCCACGCCTGGATCCGCGACAGCATGCTGGCCAACGTGCCCTACGATCAACTTGTTCGCGAACTGCTGGGCGCAACCGGAACCGTCGTCAGCAATCCCCCAGTCGCCTGGTACAAACGGGTTAAGGACCCCAAGGAACAGCTCGAAGATATCGCCCAGCTGTTTCTGGGAGTACGCATGCAGTGTGCTCAGTGCCACCACCATCCGTTCGAACGTTGGAGCCAGGACGACTATTACGGTCTGGCCGCGTTCTTCTCACAGATTGGTCGCAAGCCCACCGGCGTTCAGGGGGAAGACCTGATCTTCCATCAGCGGGGTGTGGCTCAGGCAAAGAATGTCAAGTCAGGTGAAATGCTGAAACCTGTCGCCCTGGGAGATTCGGTAGGTGAGATTTCACCCGATGAAGATCCCCGTCTGAAACTGGTCAACTGGATGAGTTCCCCGGAGAATCCCTTCTTCGCGAAGGCCCTGGTGAACCGCTACTGGAAGCATTTCTTCAAGCGAGCCTTGATTGAACCCGAGGATGACATTCGGGATACCAATCCCCCTTCGAACCCGGAACTGATGGCTGCTCTGGAAGAACATTTCATTAAGTCCGGATTCGATCTGAAGGCTCTGGTGAAAGTGATTACCCAGTCGCACACGTATCAGTTGAGTTCGATGCCCAACGAATACAATCTACATGATCGCCAGAATTATTCGCGGTTCTATCCACGACGTCTGCAGGCCGAGGTGATGCTCGATTCCATCGATGACCTGGCCGGGTCGACAAGTTCGTTCGCGAACCTGCCGCCGGGGACGCGGGCGATCGCCTTACCCGATAACAGTTACACTAATTCCTCAGCGTTTCTGAAAGTCTTCGGTCGTCCCAACAGTGCATCCGTCTGTGAATGCGAGCGGGAACAGACCTCCAGCCTGGCTCAGAGCCTGCACCTCATGAATTCGAACGAGGTCAAGTCGAAGCTGGCAGCCGGTGGTGGCCGGGCCGCCCAACTCGCGAAGGAAGACGAGCCCATCGAAGCCCGGGTGAAAGAGCTCTACATGGCTGCTTTTTCGCGTGAGCCTCGTCCCGAAGAACTTCAAACCGCGATCGAATTTTTGACGACTCCGGTTGAAGACGGAAAGACCAAAGCGGATGCAAAGAAAAAACCGACCAACAAAGATTTCCAGGATCTGATCTGGGCCTTGATGAACACGAAGGAGTTTCTGTTCAATCACTAGGCAGCCGATTTTTATCAACTGGTAATCTGTCAGCAGCGCGACCTGAAAACGACAAATCAATTAAAACCTTCTATCCAGAGGCTGTGAATCATGAAAGCTCTTCGACCGCAACTTTCTCTCGTTGTGGGGATCTGTCTCATCACGCTGGGGCTGACTGCTTCCACCGCGAACGCACAGTCCGTCTGCCTGCCCGCACCGCGTCTGCTGACCACGATGCCCATGGGCGGACAGGCCGGCACAACGTTCGAAATCAAAATTGCCGGTGAAGATATTGATGATGCTGAAGAGCTCAACTTTTCCCATCCCGGTATCACCGCGGAACCCAAGCTGGATAAAAATGGCCTGCCGATCGCCAATCAGTACGTGGTGACAATTGCCAAAGACTGTCCGGTGGGTGTTCATGAAGCCCGCGTGATGACCCGGCTTGGCCTCTCGACGTCACGTGCCTTCAACGTGGGAGACCTGACCGAAGCCGTTCAGACTCCCGGCAAGAACGATTCACTCGAATCAGCGATGCAACTGGATCTGAACTCGATCTGTAATGCCATCATGACCAGCCGTAAGATCGATTACTACTCGTTTGAGGCCAAAGAAGGGCAGCGAGTTGTCGTCGATTGTGCTGCCAAGGGCATTGATTCCAAACTGAATCCGGTCGTCATCATTGCCAATGAACGCGGCATGGACCTGGTCGTTGAACGTCGCGGCGGCATGCTCGACTTCAAAGTTCCTCAGACTGGAAAATATGTGATTAAAGTGCACGGCCTGACTTACGATGGCGGTCCGCATCACTTTTATCGTCTGGCTGTCAAAGCAGTACAGCCTGATGAGCTTGTAAAACGACTGCCTTCGATTCAAGCGGTGAGTGCGTTTTCCTGGCCACCCGCCGGTCTGACCGATGCCAATATCCGTCCCGAAGCGGAACCGAATAACAAACACACCGAAGCCCAGAAAATCACCCTGCCGTGTGACATTACCGGCAGCTTCTATCCCGCAGCCGACGTCGATACCTTCGAGTTCAACGCGAAGAAAGGGGAAGTCTGGTGGGTGGAAGTTGCTTCCGAACGTCTGGGGCGACCTACCGATCCTTCGATCGTCGTTCAGCAGGTCACCGGAACCGGCGCAGATGAGAAACGGACCGACCTGGTCGAACTGAAAGACATTCCCAGTCCGGTCAAAGTCTCCAGCAATGGCTATTCTTATGACGGACCTCCCTACAACGCTGGTTCTTCCGACATCCTCGGTAAAATGGTCATTAAGCAGGATGGCGTCCATCGGCTGCAGATTCGGGACCTGTTCGGGGGAACCCGCAACGATCCGAAAAACATTTACCGCCTGGTGATCCGCAAAGCGGCTCCGGACTTTGCAATTGTTGGCTGGGCGTTGCATATGAATCTGCGTAATGGAGACCGCAACGCGCTCTCCAAGCCCATCGCCCTGCGGGGGGGAGCGACGATGCCTTTCGAAGTGGTTGTGGTACGCCGCGATGGCTTTGATGGTGAGATCGAACTTTTCATGGATAACCTGCCTGAGGGAGTGACCGCCAGTGGAGTGAGAATTCCCAAAGGTAAGTCACGGGGTATCATGCTGATTACGGCTGAAGAAAATGCACCCCAGGGATACTCGAGTGCCAACTTCTATGGTAAAGCGACCATTGATGGAAAAGAGGTAACCCATCCCTGTTACCTGGCTTCAATGCAGTGGCCGGTCAAGAACGCCTGGAGTGAAATTCCCAGTCCACGGCTCATGGCCGACGTTCCGGTTTCGGTGACCGA
This sequence comes from Gimesia chilikensis, assembly GCF_007744075.1. Classification (NCBI taxonomy): domain Bacteria; kingdom Pseudomonadati; phylum Planctomycetota; class Planctomycetia; order Planctomycetales; family Planctomycetaceae; genus Gimesia; species Gimesia chilikensis. Next base: position 2,275,725 of record NZ_CP036266.1, read on the forward strand.
ATCCGAACAGGCCCCGATCACGATTACCCCCGCGGAAGACAAAGTCTTTGAAGTCACCGCTGGCGAAAAACTGTCCATTCCGCTCAAGCACATTCGTCGCAGCGATTTCTCGGGGGCAAATATTACTCTGAAGACCTTCGGCGATGGCTTTGAAGGCAATCCCGCCTTTGATGCCACTCTGAAAGGAGACAGTTCCGAAGCCGTGCTGGATCTGGCAAAACTGAAGCCCGCTCCCGGCGAATACAACATTGCATTTTACGGTTATGCAGTTGCCCGCTATCGGGAAAATCCGACTGGCGTCGCACTTGCAGAAGCAGGACTCAAACAGGCGAAACTGGAAGCGGAAGCTCTGTCCGCCAATGCAGATAAACTCGCAAAGATTGCCGAGTCTGCTCCCGATGCCGAACGTCCCGGTGCGAATTCTGCAGCGAAAGAGGCGGCAGCCAAAGCAAAAGCAGCTCAGAGCGACATCACAAAAGCCGATAAACAGTTAAAGGCAGCCGTTGCTCGCGCCAAGCCCAAAGATATCGTCGACATCATCGTCTCCACCCCGATTCGTGTTCGTGTCAATCCAGCTAAGAAGGCCCAATAGAGATGACAGACAACTTTTATGCTTCATCGATTCAACCCTGTCCGGGACCGGTCAATCGTCGTGGCTTTCTCCGCATGGGACTCGCTGGCTTTGCTTCACTGAGCCTGCCTGGCATTCTGCGTCTCCGGGCCGCCAGTCCGGTGCAGAAGAAAAAAGATAACACGGCCGTCATCATGGTCTGGCAGCCGGGTGGATGCTCGCACATTGACACGTACGATCCGAAACCGACTGCTCCCGTTGAGTATCGTGGTCCGTTCAATACGATCCGTACCAGCGTTCCGGGGATTGATTTCACCGAACTGCTGCCGATGCAGGCGAAGATTGCGGACAAATTCACCGTGCTGCGTTCCATGCGTCACGGCAGTCCGGGCCATCCCGCGGGAACGCTGAGGATGCTGACCGGCGATACAGACATTCGCGACAAAACGAATCCCAAGTATCCGGACTGGATGTGCGTCACGAATTATCTGCGTTCCAAGCAGGGACCGCGGGATAATCCGTTGCCACCATATGTCGGCATCAACTTCTCTTCGCAGAGAGTCGGGGCCGCTTACCTGGGCGATGCCTACGGACCGTTTACGGTATCCGGAGATCCGAACAGACCAAATTTCAGTGTGCCTAATATCGGTCTGTCCAATGCTTCAGAAGTGAAGCAGCTGGATCGACGAGCCGATCTCCGTGCAAAACTGGATACGCTGGAACGCTCCTTCGACCAGGCCGGGGAACTCGAAGCACTGGATGAATTCGAAGCCCAGGCGTTGACTCTGCTGACCAATCCCAAGGCAAAAGACGCGTTCGATCTCAGTAAGGAGGATGACAAGACACGTGATCGCTACGGTCGTAACTCCTGGGGACAGCAGCTGCTGATGGCGCGTCGTCTGGTAGAAGCGGGCGTCGATGTGATTTCGACCAGCCTCAGTGGTCCCCTCTGTGGTCGCGTCAATAACTGGGACGACCACGCCGTGAATCACCACGTGTTTGATGCCCTCCGTTTCCGTTCACAAGCTTACGACCAGGCCGTCTCGGCTCTGATCGAAGACATCTACGACCGGGGCCTGGATGAACGCGTGCTGGTTGTGGTGACAGGTGAATTTGGCCGGACTCCCAAGGTGAACTACCAGCCCAGTACCGGGGAAGGAAACGCCAGTGCTCCCGCCGGAACCAAGCAGCCCGGTCGCGATCACTGGCCACGTGCGTTCTCCAACATCTGGGCCGGTGGCGGTATCGAAACCGGACGCTTCATCGGTGCCAGCGACAAGCTGGGTGAAGATTCCATCGAACGCATCTGCGGCGCAGGCGATTTCCTGGCGACGATTTACCACCATCTGGGCATCGATTCCTCGAACGTCTTCATCGAAGATTTCAACGGACGTCCGACACCCATTATCGCCGACCAGGGCAAACCGATCCCGGAACTGCTGGGTTAGTTCCCTGTCAAAGTATCCTATCGCTGGAACTGCGCGTTCTTCGCGAAGTAGCGTCTGCTGACCCTGTCGCCAGTCCTGCGCAGTGGGTAGACTTGCGACTTGTGATCATCCTCTCTTCACTGTCCTGAGGAAATCGACAAGTCGTATGATTGCCTATGTTATTCTCGTTTACATCGCCGTCTATTTAAGCATGCTGCTGGGAGGTATCCCCGGCCTGCGCGTTGACCGTACTGGAGCTGCGCTGCTGGGAGCGATTCTCCTGCTGGCCGGGCAAGGCATTACGGAGCAGCAGGCGCTCAACTCGATCGACGTACCAACACTGGCGTTACTTTTCGGATTGATGGTCGTCTCTGCCCAGTTCCAGCTGGGAGGCTTTTACGGATATGTGTTGCAGCGCGTGGTGCTGTATGACATGGCGCCCGCGACACTGCTGGCTGCAGTGATTGCTCTAACCGGGGCACTCAGTGCGATTCTGACGAATGATGTTGTCTGTCTGGCAGTTGCACCACTGCTGTCTCGTCTGTGTCTCAACAAACGGCTCAACCCCGTCCCGTTTCTGCTGGCCCTGGCTTGTGCAGCGAATATCGGCAGTGCAGCCACGTTGATTGGCAATCCACAGAACATCCTGATTGGTGAATCACTTCAGCTGTCCTTTAATCGATATCTGCTGATTGCAACGCCTCCTTGTCTACTCGGCCTGGCACTGGTCTGGTGGGTTATTGTCAAAGTATATCGGGATCAATGGACGGTCGCACCTGGGGAGAGCAGTCCGTCTGAGGAGCCCCCTTTCAATCGCTGGCAGACTCTGAAGGGAACCGTGATTCTGTTGCTGTTGGTTGTATGCTTTATGTTTGCTCCCTGGCCGCGGGAACTGTTGGCACTTTGTGCGGCCGGCGTCCTCCTGCTCAGCCGTACTTTTTATTCCCGGAGCGTGATGGGACTGGTCGACTGGCCTTTGCTGGTTCTGTTTATCAGCCTGTTCATTGTCAATGAGGCATTCCAGCTGGCGGGAGGCATGGACTGGTTGATGTCTCATACCGCAGCTGCCGGGATTTCGCTTTCCGAACCGGTGCCGCTGTTTGTGGGAACGGCCGTGTTGAGTAATCTGGTTTCCAATGTCCCGGCAATCATGTTGCTGTTACCGGTCGTGGAAGGCAGCAGTATGGGGGCGTTACTGGCCCTGAGCAGTACTCTGGCGGGTAACTTCATCATCGTAGGAAGTGTAGCGAATATCATTGTTGTGGAAGCAGCCCGGCAGGTGGGAATCAAAATCAGTTTCCGCACACATGCGAGAGTCGGGATACCGGTCACGCTGGGCAGTCTGCTGATCGCGGGAGGCTGGCTCTGGCTGGTGACCTGAACTGGGGTAGCTTCCCAGTAATTCAGCCGACATTCATAAAACGGGGCCCAGCATCGCGACCGAGTTGTTCCAGAAGCGACGCGGTAATGACCAGTTGGTGACATCTTCCAGGGTAATTTCTTTGGCGCCCGCCAGGTACTCTTCCTGGCGCTCCCGGACTGCGGTCGTCAGTTTCGGATCGTAGAGCAGGATGTTGTTTTCGTAATTCAGATCGAAGCTGCGTCGGTCCATATTCGCTGATCCGATCAACGTGATCTCCCCGTCGAAGGTCAGGGTCTTGGCGTGCAGCAGACCGCCGGTATATTCGTAAATCTTCACTCCTGCCTCCAGGAGTTCCCGGTAATAACTGCGACTGGCGGCGGCCACGAAACGGGAGTCGTTGTGAGCCGGGAATATGATGCGGGTATCGACGCCCCGATAGGCGGTCGCGCACAGGGCTTCCTGCAGCGGTTCGTTAGGCACGAAATAGGGGGTCGAGATAACCAGTTCGCGGCGTGATGTGTGAATCAGGGCTGTGAACATTTCGGGCATCGCCGAATTGCGCACGGTCGGACCGGTGCCGATCACCTGGGCAGGAAGACCGTGTTCGAATGAGGTTACTGGTTCTGAGAGCAGGTCAGACAGGTCTTCATCGACATAGGTCATCCAGTCACTGAGAAACAGGTACTGGTTTTGTCGGGCAATGGGACCTTCAAAGCGGACGACCGCATCGACCCAGGGAGCAAATTTCGCTTTGATCCGAAATTCCGCATCGGAACAGTTCTGGCTGCCGCAGTAGGTAATGCCTCCATCGATGACGACGATTTTGCGGTGATTCCGGAGATCGATGCGGCCAATCAGCATGCGCTTCAAGGGATTTCCAATGGGCAGGGCTACGGCCACATGGACGCCCGCCTGGCTCATTTCGCGCCAGTGCGCAGACTTGATCATCAGGCGAGAACCCAGACCGTCCGCCATTGCCCGGCACTTCACGCCCCGGGCGGCTGCCCGCTTGAGGGCTTCGACGACCTTGCAGCCGTTATTGTCGGGGAGCCAGATATAAAACAGCAGATGCACATGATCCTCGGCAGCGTCGATATCGCGGATCATTTCATCAATGACCGTATTCGAGTCGGGCAGCAGACGGGCCTGGTTGCCTTCGGCCGGTTCAAAATTGCTGATGGAACGGCCCACGCGGAACAGATGCTCGTAGCGTTCGGGGACAGAAGGCAGTACCGGATGATTACAGGTGTCTTGGGGCGCAGAATAATGGGGAAGACCCGCGAGTACCCGCTGCATACGGGCGACGCGGCGGTGACCAATGTTAACTTCACCGAGGAGCAGATAAGCCAGGATGCCGCCGACCGGTATTGTGGCGATCACCACGATCCAGGCCAGGCGGGACGTTGGTTCGCGATGCGGTCGCAGAATGACGCGAATGATCACCAGAATCTCGATCAGGATGTGAATCTCCACCACGATTCCGGTGATGCTCATCGGTGTCTCTTTCTCTCAGAGGTAAGTCAGTCTGCGCGTCGGGAAAGGCATGACCGCTGTCGGTCACATCTGGACAGGCACAACTTACCGCATTCAGGGCAGCAGATCAAGACTCGACTCCTGTCCGAGGATATTGACAGATTAGTGAGAACGTGGCCTTTGAATCTGACTGCTCGAGCAGGTACTGATCTGCCAACTTAGACAACTACCCGGAAATCCACTATGATCAACGGGTATGCTCGGGTGTTCAAACTGAGTTGTCTGATTGATTCGTCCTGGAGAATGGTTGATGTTGTCACCTCGATTACTGTCTCGCTCTATTTGTTTACTGCTTTGTCTCATCGTCTATGAGGGCGACGCGCATGTCTTTGCGAGTGAACCACGGGCGCAAGGACTAGTGGAGTTGAAACGATTTCCTGCCCGCGAAGCACATCAGGCTGTCGCCGTGGATGAGCATGCGTTTTATGCGATTTCCAGTCGCGAGATCGGCCGGTACGACAAACAGAGTGGGCAGAAACTGAAGCTCTGGTCTCCGCCGCAGGATTCGCATATCAAGCATCTGAACAGCGGGATTGTGATCGACGGCAAGCTGTATTGTGCTCATTCAAACTGGCCCGTATCCCCGTTAAAAAATACGATCGAAGTCTTTGACGCGGCGAGTCTGCGTCCGCTGCAGACATTGAAGTTCCCCAAGACAACCGGAGCGATCAACTGGGTTGATCGCCGGGAGGGAAAGTGGTGGGTGGTCTTCGCTTTTTACGGAAAAGCAGAGACTGTTAAGCAGACCCGACTGGTACGCTACAACGATCAATGGCAGCCGGAAGCGGAGTGGACCTTTCCGGAACAGGTGGTGCAACGCTTTTTGCCTAACAGTAATTCCGGCGGGGCCTGGGGACCAGGAGGTCTGCTCTTCACGACCGGTCACGATCATGGGGAGCTCTATGTCTTGCGGGTTCCCGAGCAACCGGGAGTGATGGAGTACGTAGAGACGCTGGCTGCTCCCCTCGCGGGGCAGGGAATTGCCTGGGATGCGACAGATGCAGGTGTCCTGTATGGCATCGTTCGCAAGCAACGCGAAGTCGTCAAAATGCGACTCAAGCAGGCTGAATGAGGGAACGCAATCACTTCAGGCTGCATTCAGGGACCCGTCTACTTCAGACAAGTTGACTGACTTGCACAATCGGGAGTGACTCAGGACAATAAGCGGCCCTTACGTAAATGAAGTCTGGAGTCCCCATGAGTGAACACATTATTTTATCCCTGTCCTTTATTCTGCTGGCCGGAATTGTCTGCCAGTGGCTTGCCTGGCGGGTAAAATATCCCGCGATTATTTTCCTGCTGGCCACAGGGATTTTCGCCGGCCCGGTGATGGGTTGGCTGGATCCGGATGAACTGTTTGAAGATCTGCTGTTTCCCTTCGTTTCGCTGGCAGTGGCGGTGATTCTGTTCGAAGGAAGCCTGACTCTGAAGCTGCAGAACATACCGGGGCTGGAGCGGGTCATCCGCAATATGATTACCATCGGTGCCTTCATCACCTGGATGGGAACGACCCTGGCGACGCGGCTGCTGCTCGATTTTTCCTGGAACGTTTCGTTTTTATTCGGTGCCCTGATGGTGGTCACCGGGCCGACCGTCATTACACCGCTGCTGAGGACCGTGCGCCCCAAAGAGAACGTCGCCCATATCCTGCAGTGGGAAGGGATTCTGATCGATCCCCTGGGAGCGATTCTGGCGGTTCTGGTGTTCGAATTTATTCTGGCTGGAGGCGCTGAAGGGGGCTTTGCCGCGGGGCTGGTTGTGTTCGGTAAAATGGTGCTGATCGGGGTACTGTTTGGCGCAGTAAGTGGTTACCTGTTTGCATTCCTGCTGAAGAAATACTGGATCCCTCAGTATCTGCATAACTTCGCCTCGCTGGCTTTGGTGTGTGTCGTGTTTGCTGTCTCCAATATGTTCGAGGCGGAATCCGGTCTGCTTTCGGTCACAGTTCTGGGAATCTGGCTGGCAAATACCAAAGGCCTGGATCTGGATGACATTCTGGATTTCAAAGAAAGCCTGAGTATCCTGCTGATTTCCATGCTGTTCATCATGCTGGCAGCTCGTATGAATCTGAGCTCATTTCGTGATTTAGGCTGGCCTGCGGTGGCGGTCTTCGCGGTAATTCAATTTGTGATTCGCCCGGTGAGCGTGCATCTTTGTGCCTTGGGATCCAAGCTGTCGATGAACGAGCGGCACCTCCTGTCGTGGATTGCTCCGCGCGGGATTGTCGCAGCAGCAATCTCGGCCCTGTTTGCCATTAAACTGCAGGCGGTTGGCTATCCATTTGCTGCAGCGATGGTTCCCCTGACATTCATGGTGATTGTAGGGACGGTGGTGTTACAGAGCACGACTGCCGGCCCGCTGGCCCGCTTTCTGAAAGTCGCCGAGCCTGAACCGAACGGTTTTCTGATTGTCGGTGCAAACCGTCTGGCACAGGTGATTGCCCTGGAATTGAAGAAAAACGGCATTCGGACATTTCTGACCGACCAGAACTGGTCTTCCGTGACTGAAGCCCGACTGAAAGGGCTGCAAGCATATTGGGGAAACCCCGTGTCGGAACATGCGGAACGGCATATCGACCTGATCGGCATTGGGCACCTGCTGGCGGTCTCCCCCCAAATGGAACTGAATGCCCTGGCGGCGCATTATTATCGACTGGAGTTTGCCAAGGAGAATATCTTCACGATCCGGATTTCAGAACCTACGGCTGGGAAGGCCGAAGCCAAGACTGCTTTTAAGTATGGTGGCCGCCCCGTGTTTAGTGAATCGCTGAACTATCAGGATCTGAGTCGGATGCTGGAGCAGGGGGCGGAAATGAAAACGACTCTGTTGTCAGAAGAATTTACCTTTGAACAATTTCAGAACCAGATCGACGCCAAACGCATCCCATTATTCGCCATCGATACCAATCATCGTGTGCAGGTCTTTACAGCAGAGCCTGATTTTCAACCTAAGGCGGGCTGGAAGATCATGAGTCTGGCGGAGAAGGTACCTGTCGAAGCCGAATGATTGCTTCAAAAGGCCGCTTTTGCCCCAGACTCTCTGTGCTGAGATCAGTCTGGATCGACAGCACAACACTGCTTTACAATACGATCTCAACAATCTTTGTTTCACAGCTGATTTCCATGTGACAGAATGTGGAGAGTTTGTATGAGCGTTCATCGCCGCGAGTTTCTGAAACAATCTCTGGCCTGCACATTGGCGGGAAGGGGGACCGGTTCACTGTTACAGGCGCAAGTGAAAGCGGCTGCTGAGAAACGTCCGTTGTTGAAGCCGGTTCATGAGTCCGTTGTCTGCCCCTGGACCCCAGAGCATCCGCGGCACGATCATCAGTTGATCTTCCCGTTGGATGAGCGGCGGCTACTGCTGGTCTGGTCTGAATATTACAGCCGGTCTAAGCAGCCAGCGCAAAAGAAAGGTTTTTCGGGAATCGGTGATCATGTTGCCTGTCAGATCAGTTCGATGACCTCCGATGATCGGGGCCGTAGCTGGGGGAATCGACGGGTGTTGCAGACCAATGAGTGGGCGCACAACGTTAAACATCCCAATCTGATCCGACTGTCCGACCAGGAAATTCTATTCTCATATGTAGGTTGGGACAGCCCCCGGGCGCGGAACGTTTTTATGAGACGTTCTAACGACAACGGCCGGACCTGGGGACCACAACAGCAGATTTCGGAACCGGGCTGGTACTGCTGTAACGCCGACCATGCTTTACGGCTGAGCACCGGCCGTGTTTTGATTCCGGCCCATGGGCCGGCTGCGGACAATTATGTTGGTGGAACAGCATATAAAGGGGGAGATCTGCACTCATTTGTCTTCTACTCTGATGATGGCTTTCAAACGTGGAAGCGGAGTGCAAACAGTATGACTGCCCCGGGGCGGGGCTGTCACGAACCGGCGATTGTTGAACTCAAGGATGGCAGACTACTCTGTTTTCTGCGGAATACGAATCAGTGTCTTTATCAGTGTTATTCCGAAGATGGTGGTGTCCATTGGAGTAAACCGGTGCCTACTGAGCTGCCTTCCCCGGAAGCGCCTTCCATTATAAAACGAATTCCATCCACGGGGGACTTGCTGTTGCTCTGGAATCATGTGGCCTCACCCCGGAACTGGCCGCGGACACCGCTGACAGCAGCGGTTTCACAGGATGAGGGTAAAACCTGGCGACACTTCAAGGATATCGACAACCGGACCAATTATGACGCCGCGTATCCATCTCTGACATTCGTCGGGGACGAAACGCTGATTGCCTACTATTCTCGTTCGACCGACTGGAAACGTGATTCTGAGGTTTCGCTCAAGATTTTCCAAACCGATCAGTTTTATGCCTGACGTGATCGGTCCTTCAGTTGATCAGAGGATAATGCTCATGTCGTCGCTTAGATCGGTAAAGAACTGATCGGCTTCGGTTTCCCAGGCCGGTAACTTGCGGACTCCGGGAACCAGGCTGTCTTCCATCCATCCACTTTCTTCGTGATCGTAACCCAACAGGTGCCCCAGTTCGTGCATGATCACCGACCAGAGATCAACTCTCTCGGCGGCATCGCTGTCCGGCAGGGCGATCAGTGTCAGGTCAGAGGATTCAGTGAACTCGTCGTGACTGGTGGGAGTCGCATCAATGAACCAGCCATACCCGGCGGCATTGCTGTCGATATAGATGGTGTTACCAGCAGCTCGTCCCAAGGTGTCGCCGGCCAGGTCGGTTACCTGAATATTGATCGATTCCAGTTTCTGACTTTCGACTGGTGAAACCTGAGAACTGACGTCTTCGACTGCACTGTCGAGCATACTCTGAGCAGTCGTCTGTTTGAGAGGCTCGACGATCAACGGGGGTTCAGCCTGGGACTCGACCGTCAGAAGATTATTCCAGACCTCGGGATAGCTTGAAGCATAGTTGACCTGATCTCTGCCTTCCCTGGTTTTATTGTAATTCGAAGCAAAGAGGAGTAAGTCTTTGAATTCGACACGATCATTCTGGTTCAGGTCTGCAAACCAGGCGTAGTCTGAGTCAGATTGACTGGGGATTGAATTGTAGACGCTGGCAAACAGCAGCAGGTCGCGGAAGTTAATTCGATTATCGTCATTCAGATCGTAGGGGTTTGCCCAGATTTCTGTTCCAGCGAATGCTGCGGGAACCGTGTCGAGAGCGATATCATCTACTAACGTCACCTGTGGTGTATTGATTTCGAATTCCAGATCATACGGTCCGATACTCTTGTTTTCCAGGTCGAGTAATACCTGGTCCTCGCCTGCGGGTTCGAACTTGATACGTGCGAAGAGCAGATACCTGTCCGACCCTCGTTGTGTCTCGGTGGTTTCCGCGTGAAGGTTACTGATAATACCACTTGCGTCATCGATCAGTCCCGTCTGGTTTTGAGTAAAGGCTCCTCCAAATTCAATTTCACTCGCGGAAGTGTATTGTGTCTGATAGCTGAAATCCAGACTGGTGGAGAAGATGCCCTGGGAGGTTGGGTTGAGTGCATCGACCCAGATTTCAACCCAGTAGGTAGACCATTCATCAACCCAATCCCGACCTGCGGGAAGAGTCAACACCTCTCCTGCGCTCGTCGTATTCGATGGCTGACTCACAATTCGCAGGTGCAGCTCTGCAGTCACGCGGTCATCATCCCTGATGGTGACCTGACCCTGGCTATCCGTCAGGATGACATTCCGACCAGCCGACTGCATTCCAGAGAGATTGACGAGCAATGTTTCATGTGCTTCGATCAATGGGGAATCGACGATGGGGATCGTAATTGTTTTGCTGAGCTCACCCGGATTGAAAGTGAGCGTGCCGGTGGTGTTCTGGTAATCGTCGGGGGCACCAGCTGTCTGGTCGGACGTGGCATAATTGACGGTCACAGTGGTGTCGACTGGTTGGTCGAGGGAGACGGTGAGGGTGGCGGTGCCTGCATCTTCGTCTACTGTCACATCATCGATGGTCATGGCGGCCTGGTCGTCGTCCTGAATGGTGACCTGCGCCTCGGAGTCAGAGATGCTGACGTCACGTCCACTTGCCTGAAGTGCAGAGAGAGTAACCAGGAAGGTTTCATCGAGTTCGACGAGGTTTGAATCGACGATGGGGATGGTGATTGTCTGACTTAGCTCTCCCGGATTGAAGGTCAGTGTGCCTGCGGTGCTTTGATAATCATCGGGAGCACCGGCACTCTGGTCGGAAGTTGTATAATCCACAGTTACAGTGGTGTCGATGGGTTGATCGATTGAGACGGTAAGGGTGGCAGTACCAGCGTCTTCGTCGACGGTCAAATCATTGATGGAGATGGCTGCCTGGTCGTCGTCCTGAATGGTGACCTGGGCCTGCGAATCAGTGATAATCACATCGCGTCCGCCCGCCTGGAGACCTGAGAGTGAGACCAGGAAGGTTTCATCCAGCTCGATGATGTTAGAGTCGATAATGGGGATGGTAATCGTCTTGCTGAGCTCACCCGGATTGAAGGTGAGTGTGCCGGTGGTGGTTTGATAATCATCGGGAGCACCGGCGCTCTGGTCGGACGTGGCATAATTGACGGTTACAGTGGTGTCGACCGGTTGATCCATCGAAACGGTGAGGGTAACAGTGCCGGCGTCTTCAGCAATGGTGACATCATCGATGGTGATAGCGGCTTGATCGTCGTCCTGAATGGTGACCTGAGCCAGGGAGTCCGTGATGATGACATCACGTCCGCCGGCCTGAAGAGCTGAGAGAGAGACCAGGAAGTATTCATTCAGCTCAATTGTGTTTGAATCGATAATGGGTATCGTAATCGTCTTAATCTGTTCTCCCGGATTGAAGGTGAGTGTGCCCGAGACGCTCTGGTAATCGTCAGGGGCTCCTGCAGTCAGGTCGGAAGTTGCATAATCGATATACACATTGGTGTCAACTGGCTGATCCAACGAGACGGCGAGAGTGACAGTGCCCGCATCTTCGTCGACAGTGACATCATCGATGGTCATAGCCGCCTGGTCGTTGTCCTGAATGGTGACCTGGGCCTGCGAATCGGTGATGCTGACGTCACGTCCGCTTGCCTGAAGCGCAGAGAGCGTGACCAGGAAAGTTTCATCGAGTTCGACGCGGTCTGAATCGACGATGGGAATGGTAATCGTCTTGCTCTGTTCTCCCGGATTGAATGTCAGTGTTCCGGTGGTGGTCTGATAATCGTCGGGGGCACCAGCTGTCTGGTCCGAGGTGGCATAATCGACGGTTACTGCAGTGTCGACGGGTTGGTCCATGGAGACGGTGAGGATGGCGGTGCCGGCGTCTTCAGCAATGGTGACATCATCGATGGTGATGGCCGCCTGGTCATCGTCCCGAATGGTGACCTGTGCCTGGGAGTCAGAGATGATGACATTCCGTCCGCTTGCCTGGAGTGCAGAGAGCGTGACCAGGAAGGTTTCATCGAGTTCGACGCGGTCTGAATCGACGATGGGAATGGTAATTGTCTTGCTTTGTTCTCCCGGATTGAATGTCAGCGTACCGCTGGTGTTCTGGTAATCTTCGGGAGCAACGGCTGTCTGGTTGGAAGTCTCATAGTCAATGATCACAGTCGTATCGACGGGGTGATCCATCGAGACGGTGAGCGTGACGGTGCCCGCATCTTCATCGATGCTGGTATCGTTAATGGAAATGGCGGCCTGGTCATCATCCTGGATCGTGACCAGAGCCTGATCATCGGTGAAGACGACCTGGTGTCCATTGGATTGGATTCCCGACAGGGTTACCAGAAATTCTTCATCTACTTCAACCACTCCGTTATCGACCAGCGGAATGCTGATATTCTTGAGTTGCTCACCAGGATTAAAGGTCAAGGTGCCGAAAGTGGTGAGATAATCGTCGGGGCTGTCGGCAGTCTGACTGACTGTTGTGTAGTTGACCGTGATGGTCGTCTGAACCGATTTATCAAGAATCACGGGGATGACCACTGTGCCATTGTTTTCGTTGACGGTCCGGTTTGAAATCTGGAATGTAGCGACATCATTATCAGCAATCGTAACTGTACCAGTATCCTGGATGAGGCTGGCTTCGACGGAGGGGTTCGAAATTACAACCGAAAAGGTTTCCGTGGCCTCGACATTGGTATCACCGATGATGTCAATCGAGATGGTTTTTGTTTGTGTGCTTGAGGCCGCGTTATTATCAAACAGGATAGTGCCAGAATATGCCAGGAAGTCGGAGCCTGCCAGAGCAGATCCGGAGAGGGTGTCGATGTCGAGCGAAATAGGGTCGGCGTGCAGGCCCGGGATGATACCGGTGGCAGTGACGGTGAGTTGGAGTGTCTGAGTACCGTTGTCATTCTCGGTGATGGTTGCATTGTCGATCGAGAAGGTCGGGACCTGTCGATTGAAGCTGAATACGTTCCCTCTGTTGTCGTATTCATTATACAGAGCTGCTACTACAAGATTGTTGTTATTCAACGCAACGGTAGCACCAAATCCAAGCCCGAGCAGATCAGAGGAGGCGGGATAGCTGAGTTTGGTTTCATGATAGAGATCCCAGCCGGCAGAACCATCGAAGAGGAACACTGAAGTCTTATTCGTTCCTACGGCAAGCAGATTGCCATCCAGAGCGAGACTGGAACCGAACAGGAAATAACTGTTCTGATCAGCTTGTGTCAATTTGATTTCTGATGGATTAGTCCAGCCACCACTGCCATCAAACAGGTATACGGCTCCTGATTTTTCGTTTGCTCCAGAATGGTAAGGCGCAGAGACGGCAATCGTATTTCCATCGATGGCAACGGAGGAGCCGTAGCGATCTCCGGTTTGCAGGTCAGAGGCGTCGAGGATGGTTTCTATTGCCGAATCCCAACCGGTGACGCCCTTTTCATAGAGATAGGCCCCACCCCGATTTTGTTTCGCTTCAGCACCGACGACCAGTTTGTCACCATCCAGGTCGATGGAATAGCCAAAATGGTCTTGCGCACTTCCGTCAGAAGCTGCCAGAATCGATTCTGTGGGCAGGGAAGTGGACCAGTCAGATCCGTTTCTCGTGTAGACATAAACCGCTCCGGAGGAGGGGGCGTTCCCGTTTGCCACAGTACCACTGACCACGATGGTATCGCCCTGGATCGCTAATGCCGTGTTGGCCGTAATTGAGTCCTGGGGAATCGAACGCGACAGTCGTGATAACAGGGGAGTGACTGTCGGGGCGGTGGTAGTCCAGTCAGAGCCATTCATTTCATAAATGTAAACCTCTGCTGTGGAGTCATCCATAATGGCATTAATGAGAATTGTACTGCCATCGATGGCGAAGGTTTCGCCGAAGAGACGAGTCTGCTCAGGATCTGGTGCGGTCAATGCCGTGGTGTATTCCCAGAAATCATCGTTTTTATCCGCAGGAGTTCCTGCGTCGTTCCGGGTATAGAGGAAGACCACTCCCTCGGGAGAGAGGGGGGAATCGGAACGTGGTGCCGAGATCAACATGTATTGATCTGAAGTCACAATCGATTCTCCGAAGAAATCGCCAACATTGTGTGCGGTCTGGGAGTCGGTAGGACTGAGTTCACTTGCCAGCGTCCAGGTGTCAGGGGCGGACGACTGGTAAACAAATACGGCACCACTTTCTATCCCATCCCGACTGATTCCTGGAACTCCCGCCGCAATTGTACTACCAGAGATCGCCACCGTATCTCCAAAACTGAGCGACTCTGTAGAGTTGATGGATTCCATCGTCACGGTCATGGTGCTGGTGTCCCAGTCGGCGCCACCTTTGGAATAAATGAAGATAGAACCTGCATCACCGGCGCCGGGAGAGCCGACAACCAGTTGCTGATCGGAGAGAGAGACCGAAGTCCCGAAATAATCATAAGCGGCTGAGCCTGTGAGTTTGATTTCGTCGGGTGGAAGGCTATTCCAGTCGGCTCCATTACGGGAATAGAGATAGGCGGCGCCGGTACCGGTGCCAAATTCGTGAGCCTGATGTGAGCCAACTACGATTTCAGAACCATTGGTACTGACTGAGCCTCCAAAATATGTGTTGCTGCTGGCATCAGAGGCGGTCAGTTTTACTTCAATCGGAGGACTGTCGATCCAGTTGTCCCCGCTTCTGGTATAGACGTAGGCGGCACCTGAGTTGGTACCATTGGCCCCATTACGGGAATCACCTACAACAATCAGGTCGTCATAAATGGAAACTGCGACTCCAAAATCCGTATTGGCAGCCGAATCAGAGGGAATCAGCTTGCGGACATCTGCCGTCGACCAGTTACTGCCGTTCTTTTCGTAAATATAAGCGGCGCCACCACTGGAAGCACCGGAGCTGTCTCCCGGAACGCCGACAACGATTGTGTTTTCGTAAATCGAGACGGCATCTCCAAAGTAAACGGCATTAGTATTGATCGGGTCTGCCAGAATTTCCATTTCTGGCGCTGCGGTTTTCCAGTCAGAACCAACTCTCGTATAAACGAAAACCGCTCCCGTGTGATAATTATTGAAACTGGCCTGCCGGGCACCAATCACGATCGTGTCACCGTCGATGGCGACGGAGGTTCCGAAGCGTGCCCCAACCGAGTAATTCGTGAGCTGTGACATGTCGGGAAGTATGCTGGTCTCGTATTCCCACGTGTCATCGCTCTGGTCTGCCGGTGTGCCCTGCTCGTTTCTGATATAGATATAGACCGCACCGTTGTCTTCACCGCTTGCTGAGTTCAGTGACGATCCCACGACCATTACATCTCCATCAATGGCGATGGCATCATCTCCCAGGCGGTCACGTGTATGATTGCTGAAATCGGGGGGAGTGAGGAAATCCTGGTTGAAGCTGAAATCGGAATCATCGTTGATGAGTACCGCTGTGCCATCCAGAACAGCAACGTCACCAGCCAGAGTGCTGCCACCTGTCGGATTGGTCAAACGTCCCAGGATGGTTTCTGACAGTTCTTTAATTGTGTCCGCGTTCACGGAAACCAGGGTTGAAGCGGTCTGCTCCAAGGCGGTCGGACTGGCTGAAAAATTAAAGGTATAGGTTTTGGGAGTGTAATCTTCGCCGGCAGTCGCTGTGCCATCGGCGGTGGTAAAGCTGACCGAAGACGCAAAATTCAGGTCACCGGCTATGCTGCCGGTCCGGGTGATCACGAAGCGGACGTTGCGGGTCCCTGAATCTCCTTCGAAGAATAACTGATCTCCCGTGATACTGAATACAGAATCAGGAGGATGATTGATAATTGTTACAACCCCCTGACTGTCGCCTATGATGACATTGCGTCCCTGATTTTGCAGATTGGTCAGGTTGACGACAAACGTTTCCTCGGGTTCGAGCAGACCAGCATAGATCAGGGGGACGGTGATCGTTCTCGTTGATTGTCCCGGATTAAAGGTGAGCGTACCTGAACGGGTCTGGTAGTCCTCCGAACTGACAGCGGTCTGATCGACGGTTGCATAATTTACGCTGATCGCGGTGTCGACCTCTTTGTCGAGAGAGACGGTGAGTGTGGCGGAGCCGGCATCTTCGTCTACCGTAACATCGTCGATCGTAAGCGATGCCTGATCATCATCCTGAATGGTGATCTGGCCCTGAGCATCGTCAAACACAACGTTCAAATTAGGGGCCTGTATGTTTGACAGGGTGACCAGGAAGTTTTCATCTATTTCCACCAGGTCAGAATCAATGATGGGAATAGTGAAGGTTCCCGACAGATCACGCGAATTGATAATCAGCGTGCCGGATGTCGCCTGGTAATCTTCAGGACTGCCGGCCGTCTGGTCCGATGTTGTATAATCAATACTGATCTGCCCATCCACCAGTTGGTCGAGGGTGACGGTAAGCATAGCGGTGCCAGCGTCTTCATCTACAGTGACGTCATTGATCGAGATCCGTGCCTGGTCATCGTCGAGGATGGTGACTTCGATCGTATCTTCAGGGATCAGGACATCTCGACCACTGGCTTCCAGACCACTTAAGATCAGATAGAAGGATTCCGTCGTCTCCACATTAGCGGAATCGACGATGGGGATGGAAATGGTCTTTTGTACTTCACCCGGGTTGAAGGTGATCGTGTTGACGGTGAACTGGCCGATGAAATCATCGCTGTCATTCGTCGATCTGTCATACAGGGAATAATTGACAGTGACACTGGTATCTACGGGTTGATCGAGTGTCACAATGACCTGTGCATTACCGACATCTTCATTAACAGTCAGATCATTGAGCAGAATGCGTGCCTGATCGTCATCCTGGATTGTGATTTCTCCCTGGCTGTCAGTGATGACGACATCGCGTCCATTTGCCTGTAATCCGGAAAGATTCACCAGCAGACTCTCATTGAGTTCCACGAGATCTGTATCGATAATGGAAACCGTAATGGACTGGGACTGCACTCCCGGGTTAAAGGTCAGGGTACCTGCGGCGGTTGTATAATCATCCGGGCTGACCGCGGTCTGATCCACCGTGGTGTAATCGACGGTTATGGTCGAGTCGATGGGATTGTCGAGCGAGACGGTGAGCGTGGCGGTACCGGCGTCTTCGTCTACTGTCACATCATCGATTGTGATCGCCGCCTGGTCATCGTCCTCGATGGTGATCTCGCCCTGGCTGTCTGAAATGACGACATTTCGTCCAAAAGCCTGCAGACCGGAAAGATTGACCAGCAACTTTTCATCGATTTCGACCAGATTCGAATCGACAATCGGGATCGTAATGGATTTAGACAGTTCTCCGGAATTGAAAGTCAGCATGCCGGAGGTGGGCTGATAGTCCTGGGATTCCAGCGCCGTCTGATCTGCAGTGCTATAGTTGACACTGATGGCGGTATCAACGGCAACGTCGAGAGTAACGGTCAGGGTTGCGGTATTGGCGTCCTCGTTAACTGAGACATCATTGATGGAGATGTTCGCCTGATCGTCGTCCTGAATCGTGATGATCTGTCCTTGAGAGTCAGAAAAGACGACATCCGCTGTACCAGCCTGGATGTTGCTGAGATTGACCAGCAGAAATTCGTCTAACTCCACGAGTTCCGAATCGATGATCGAGACCGTAATGGTTTTTGATAGATCGCCTGGATTGAAAGTCAGTATACCTGATTTTGCATGGAAGTCGTCCGGGCTGTGGGCTGACGCGTTGACGGTTGTGTAGTTGACGGTAACCGTGGTTGCCACAGGCTGATCAAGCGAAACCGTGAGTGTGGCGGTCCCTGCATCTTCATCTACAATGGCATTGTTGATCGACAATGCGGCCTGATCATCGTCCTGAATGGTGACCACTGCCTGATTTCGAGAAATTATGACATTGCGACCATTGACCTGCAGCCCGGAAAGGCCGACCAGGAACGACTCATCACCCTCTACCAGAGCAGAATCGACGATGGCTACCTGGATCTCTCTGGTCTGTTCACCCGGGTTAAAGGTCAGTGTCCCCGAGGTTCCCAGGAAGTCATCGTTGAGGGCGGCACTTTGTGCGGCGGTATTATAATCAAGGCTGATAACAGTATCGACGGGGTGATCCAGCGAGACGGTCAAGGTGGCGATCCCTGCGTTCTCATCGACGCTGATGTCAGCGATTGAGATGCCGGCCTGGTCATCGTCTGTAATCGTAACTGACCCCTGGGTGTCGGAGAGAATCACATTGCGACCCACGGCCTGCAGGTTGGAAAGATTGACAAGCAAGCTTTCGCTGCCTTCAACGAGATCTGTATCGGTGATCGGAATTGTAATGATCTTTAACTGTTCTTCCGGATTGAAAGTCAGTGTGCCTGAGGTCGCGGTATAGTCATCGGGGCTGATGGCAGACAGATCTGCGGTTGCGTAATCGACGCTGATGGCAGTATCCACGGGTTGATCGAGTGAGACGATCAGGATGGCGGTACCGGCATCTTCATCTACTGAGATGTCATTGATCGTGATCGCGGCCTGATCATCATCCTGGATGGTGACCTGGCCCTGGGAATCCGTGAAAATGATATTATACGCAGGCCGAATGTTGGTCAGGCTGACCAGGAAACTTTCATCGAGTTCGACCAGATCCGAATCGATAATGGGAATGGAAATGGTCTGGGTGGATACTCCCGAACTGAAGCTCAGGGTGCCGGAGGATGACTGAAAATCAGTCGGGCTGCTCGCAGACTGGCTGGTGGTATAGTAATCTACCTGGACGGTACCCGAGACTTGTTCATCAAGTGTCACGGTCAGTGTGGCGGTCCCCGCATCCTCATCAACGGAAATGTCGTTGATGGAAAAACGGGCCTGGTCATCATCGTGGATTGTGATTTCAGCATAACCATCGCTGATAATGATATCTCGCCCTTTCTTGTCCTGTACACCGATGGAGAAGCTAAAGCGTTCGTCCGCCTCGACGAGTGCGGAGTCGATGATTGAGACTGGGACCGTTTTCGACAGTTCACCGGGATTAAAGGTGATGGAACCGTTGGCGTAAACGTAGTCGAGCCCTTCAGTGGTATTGATTTCCATTGTGATATAGGTCACGTCGATCGCAGTGTCGATGGGTTTATCGAGCGTGATGACGACAAACGCGGTTCCCACATTTTCGTCAACCGCTAAATCAGTGACTTGAAAACCAGCCTGATCGTCATCTTGAATCGTGATCTCGCCCTGGCTGTCAGCGATGACGACATCGCGTCCATTAGTCTGTAATCCGGATAGATTGACCAGCAGTTTCTCGTCCAGTTCCACCAGATCGGTGTCGATGATGGAAACGATGATTTCCCGGGACAATACACCGGGGTTGAATGTCAGAGTGCCTGAGGTCGCGGTATAGTCATCGGGACTGACTGCAGACAGATCTGCGGTCGCGTAATCGACACTGATCGCTGTATCAACGGGTTGGTCGAGCGAGACCGTCAGCGTTGCGGTTCCAGCGTTTTCATTAATGGAAATGTCGTCAATGGTCAGCGCAGCCTGATCGTCATCCTGAATGGTGATGGTCGCTTCTGCATCAGAGATCCGGGCGTGTCCCGTGACGTTGAACAACTCGATTCCGAAGGTTTCGTCTGCTTCGACAAGCAAATCACCAAAGACGCGGATTGATATGGTCTGTGTCTGGCTGGTTGCCGTCGGTTCGCTTGCAAAGGTGATCGTGCCGGTGGTGTTTTCGTAATCGCCTCCCACGATGGTTGCGAGGCCATCGATTGTGCGGAAGTCAACGGTCGCACCATAGACCAGATCACCGGGTTTCGTGGCTGTGCGGGTCACAGTGAGAGTGACCATGTGGGAACCATTGTCCGTTTCAGTGACGCTGGCGTCTTCAATGGAAATGGTTGGATTCTGAGGCAACCCATAGACATAGATTGAACCTGCATTGGGCGAATAATCATCGTCATACTTGGCTGCAATCAAGATTGTGTCATTCGAGACGGCGAGGTTACGACCAAAATTAATTCCGGTCGTGGGAGACGGATCACTGAATTTCTGTTGTTCAACCCAGGTCTGATTCTCTTGTTGGAACAGGTAGGCGGCTCCGTTGTAGAGAACTCCGGTTGGATCGCTGGAGCTACTGATAAAGATCTGGTGATCCTGGATTTTTACACTCACGCCGAATAATGAATCCGCGGCGGCATCAGAAGCCGTCAAAGTCTGGATCGGGTTCCATAAACCGCTGTTGTGATCGAGTTGAAATAGAATGGCCTTGCCGGCGCTTGCCGGCTGACCCGGTATGGAGATCGCACCAACCAGCAGCAGATCTCCTTCCAGGCTGACCGAGGTACCAAAGGTTCCCTGATCGACAGGAGTGGGGTCTTTCAGTTTCTGAGTCTGTGTCCAGTTTCCATCCTGTTCATTAAAAATATAAACGGCACCACTGCGGTATTCCGTTTCCGAGTCTAAACGGGCACCGATGACAATTGTCGAATTTTCAATATCGACTGAACTGCCAAAGTTGGCGACAGGAGCAGCGTCGTTTGCGACCAGTTTTGCGGTTTGCGTCCAGACGTTGTTTTCACGTTTGAAGACGTATGCAGAGCCGGTATAAACATCGGTAGATCTGGCGCCAACTACGATGGTGTCGTTCTCGATGGCAACCACATCGCCGAAATAGCCGTTGCCGATCGTATCTGCTACGTGCAGTTCCTGCTGGAATGACCAGATTCCATTCGAGCGGGTGAATACGAAAACGGAGCCTGCGTTCTCTGCGGTTTCATCGCCATAGAGGGCTGCTACTACAGCGGTATCACCACTGATGGCCACCACGTGTCCAAAGCGGTCTGAAGTGTTATTGTCGGCATCCGGTGCGAGTAGCGTCGCCTGATACTCCCAGGTGTCATCGCCCGTGTACTCGGGAGTTCCCTGATCATTTCTGACATAGATAAAGGCGCCTCCCTGGTCGGAATAGGTCGCATCCCAGCCCGGTGCACTGGAAATCAGCGTGTCACCATCTACGGCGAGACTGAAACCAAAATGGTCATCAGGATGTCGTGATCCGATGGAATAAATTTGGGATTTCAGTTCATAGTCTCCGATGTCGTCATCTTTGATGGTGACCGTAGCCAGATCGTCTGGCAGGAAAACATCAAGTCCGCCCGCCTGCAGATTACTTAACTGGACGAGGAACGTTTCCGGCAGCTCTACCGGGGTGCTGTCGACCAGATCAATTTCGATGATTTGTGACAGCTCACCCGGGGTGAAAGTCAGACTGCCGGTCTGGCTGAGATAATCATTCGTCGCGGTGGCACTCTGGTCAACTGTAGTGTAATCGAGGGTGACAGTTGTGCTGACAAGCGCATCGAGAACCACTGTTAAGCGTGCCTTTCCAGCCGCTTCATTAACGATGACATCATTGATTGAGATCGTGGCCTGGTCATTGTCCTCAATCGTGATCTGCGCAGTATCGTCATCAAGGCGACCGTAACCGGTGAGGTTGGAAAGAGTGACAGAAAATTCTGCGTCGAGCTCGACAATTCTGTCGCCCGGAATTTCGATAGTGATGATTTTTGTCTGTGTGAGGACCGTAGGATCCCCATTGAAGGTAAGGGTGCCGGAACTGGCCAGGTAATCATTTCCGGCCGCGGTTGCGGTTCCATCGGTTGTGGTAAAGTCCACCGTTGCCGGGAGCAGGAGGTCTCCCGCAGTGACAGCGGTCCGGGTGACTTCCAATGAAACAAAACGCGAACCGTTATCGCCTTCCGTAATTACAGCATCACTGACAGTGATGGCGGGGGCCTGGGGAGCGTAATAATAGATGGATCCGGTATTATCTGCCCCTTCATCATCATAGTAGGCACTGACGAGCAAAGCACCATCTGTGACGGCGAAGGCCTTTCCAAAGTAATCATCGTCGGCGGCATCAGGGGAGATGAATTTCTGGGACTGAACCCAGGTGGCTCCCTGTTTTACAAACGTATAAACTTTACCGTTGTTGGTGGCGGTATCGGCATCTCGCAGTGAGCTGATTACGAGCAGGTTATTTTTGATTTCTACCCGGTATCCAAAGTAAGCATTCGCATTGCCATCGTCTGGAGTCAAGGTCTGTGTTTCGCTCCAGATTCCGGTGTCTGTATCCAGGGTAAACAGGTATGCCTTACCACTGTAAGGTGCCGTCACGAATGTGGCGGGGTTACCGACCACGAGGTTCTCACCTTCGAGCGATAACGAACTGCCAAAAAATCCATTGGGGACGATTTGAGAGCTTTTCAGCTTCTGGGTCTCGACCCAGTTTCCGCCAAACTTCTGGAAGATGTAGACCGCACCACTCTGAGAGAGGTATTCCGAGTCCCGGTAGGCGCCAATGACAAGCGTGGATCCTTCAATTTCGATGGCATTACCAAACTGCTGGCCCGTGACGGCATCGGAGGCCGTCAGTTTGGTGACTTCCGACCAGACTCCGTTGTCACGCTGGAAGACATAGGCGGCTCCAGTGTAGGAATTGTTGCGTACGGTTCCCACAACAATGGTGTCTCCGTCAATTGCCAGTTTTTCACTAAATGAATCATTGGAAACGGCATCGGAGGCCGTCAATTCCTGCTGCAGGGTCCAGTTCGTACCCGAACGAGTGAAGACATAGACGGAACCGCTGCCAATGACGCCGTCATCTCCTGAAATTGCTCCTACTACGGCCGTGTCGCCGCTGATCGCCACTGTAAAACCAAAACGGGCGAGAAAGGCGGGGTCGGGAGCGAGCAGCGTGGCCTGGTACTCCCAGGTGTCGTCAGACAGGTCGTCATGGGTTCCCTGCCGATTGCGGACATAAATAAAGGCGGCGCCCTGGTTAGTGACATCTTCCCAGAAAGGCGCACCGACAATCATCGTGTCACCGTCGATGGCCATATCATTTCCCAGGTGATCTCCATCGGAGATGGTACCTTGTGCCTGGAATTTCGACTTGAACTCGAAGTTGTAGAGCCGATCGTTATCCTGAATCGTGACCGTACCGGTGTTGTCCAGCAGGCTCGCATTAAAACCGGTGCTTTGTAGATTGCTGAGAATGATATCGAATGAATCCTCCAGCTCAGCCAGAGCGTCCTCAATAATATCAACCGTGATGGTCTGAGACTGCTGGCCTGCAGAAAAACTCAGGGTGCCACTGGTGGCGGAATAGTCGGTACCGGCGATGGCCGTTCCCTGACTGGTGGCATAGTCGATGCTCAGATTTCCTGGAACTGGTTGATCGAGAGTGACTGTGACCGTGGCAGTGCCATCGGCTTCATTGACAACGACATCAGAAATCGAAAGGTTGACGGTGTCGTTATCGTTGATTGTGACAGTTGCAGTTCCCTGGGAGAGATCTGAAGCGACCGAAGGATTTGACAGTGTCACAGCGAATGTTTCCGCCAGTTCGACTTTGGTATCTCCGTTGATCAGAATTGAGATCGTCTGCGACTGGGTGGCCAGGGGGGAGTCTTCATCGAAATACAGCGTGCCTGTCAAAGGCTGATAATCGTTGTCTGCTGTAGTCGCGGAACCGTCTACCGTGCTGAAATCAACCGAGATCGGCTGGTTGTACAGTCCGTCCGGAATGTCGGTGACGGAAACCGTGAGATTCAAAGTCTGAGTGCCGTTATCATTTTCAGTAATGCTGGCATCATCGATGCTGAACGTGGGGGTCTGCTGATTGTAGCTGTAGACTGAGCTGATCGTAGTACTCTCATTATACAGGTTAGCGACTGCCAGACTGTAACTATTCAGAGCGACGACTTCACCCAGTCCGAGATTGTATAATTCTGAAGAAGAATCGTAGTACAACTTTGATACGTTCAGAGGGTCCCAGCCCGAGAGATTTTCATAGAGGTAAGCGCTGTATCTGTCGGTGCCGACGATGAGAGTATTGTTGTCCAGGTCGATACTGGTTCCAAAGTAATTGTAACTGTTTCCATCGGTAGACGATAAAAACGTTTCCGTGAGGTTATCCCACCCATTGCGACTGTCGTATAGATATACAGCTCCTTCGTTAGAAGTGGATCCATCGTATTCGGGCGCTGTGATGGCAACAGTACCTTGATCGATGAGGACGATCGTTCCAAATTTGTCACCCGTCTGTAGTCTCGAACCGGTCAGTCTAGTCTCAATCGCAGAACTCCAGCCGGTGGTTCCCCGCTGGAAAAGATAGGCGGCTCCTCGGTTGTCGGCTTCAGGTGCCCCGACAATGATCCTGTCTCCCTGGATATCAACTGCGCTGCCGAACGCGTCTCCCGTTGTACCATCGGAAGCAGTCAGAATGGTCTCTGTTGGAGCAACGGTCGACCAGTCTGAGCCATTTTGTTCATACACGTAA
The DNA here is from genome assembly GCF_007744075.1 of Gimesia chilikensis. Classification (NCBI taxonomy): domain Bacteria; kingdom Pseudomonadati; phylum Planctomycetota; class Planctomycetia; order Planctomycetales; family Planctomycetaceae; genus Gimesia; species Gimesia chilikensis. The sequence goes on from NZ_CP036266.1 coordinate 2,300,267, forward strand.
ACGGCACCAGACTGAGTTGCATTCCCCGTGGCATCCTGGTTGCCGATCACGATGGTTTGCTCTTCGATCGCGACGGCAGTCTGGCCATTGAGCGTTCTGCTGACATGAGTCAGCAGGGGAGTTACTGTGGGTGCAACGGTTGTCCAGTCGCTTCCATTTCTTTCGTAAATGTAAACTTCAGCAATTCCCCCTGTGAGGGTAGCGCTGACCAGAAACGTTGATCCATCAATCGCGACAGAGTCTGCAAAACTGACTGTATTGACTGCATCGGGAGCCGTGAAAGACGTTTCGTAGTCCCAGGTGTCATCCACTACAGACGTGGTACCCTGGTCGTTTTTCGCATAAACATATAATACGCCTGCCGGTGCTAGAGTCGAATCCGTACCAGGGGCGACGATCAGCATGTACTGATCGTCCATGGAGATGATCTTTCCAAATTCATCGCCTACATTGTGTGCGGTGTCTGTATCGATCTGGTTAAGTTCACTGGTAATATTCCATGTCCCGGGACTGTCTTCCTGAAACACAAAGACTTCGCCACTGTTGTTTCCATCCAGGCTGAGCGTTGGCGCACCTGCGGCAACGGTAGTGCCAGAGCTGGCAACCGATTTACCAAAATTTGAATATTCCGATGTCGATTTTGTCAGTACCGATTCATCCACGGTGCCCGGATCCCAGGTGGCGCCACTTTTGTTGTATACGTAAGCGGCACCAGATTCACCCACTACCAGTTGATCGTCTCGCAGCAGGAGGGATGTCCCAAAGAAATTCCCTTCCTCCTGATTCGTGAATTTGTATTCATCGGGAGCAATGGTTGACCAGTCTGTGCCGTTTTTCTGATAGAGATAGACGGTACCGGTACCATCTGTATGCCGGGCACTGCGAGCTGCAATTGCGATTTCAGTTCCGTTGGTTGATACGGAACTACCATAATAGGCGTAAGCAGAGCCATCGGAGGCTGTAATCTTGGTTTCAGTCGGAGCGATGGTATGCCAGTCGCTACCGTTTCTGGTGTAGATATACGCCGAACCGCTGTATGTGCCTGAGGAGTGGGTATCATTTAAAGCTCCAACCACCAGGAGCTCACCCTCAACGGAAACTGACGCACCATAATATTTATTCGATGTGGGATCTGCCGGCAGCAATTGAGTGATTACTGGAGCGGACCAGTCGACGCCGCTCTTTTCAAAAATGTAGGCGGCCCCTCCCGAAGAAATGCCTGAGTTGTCGGACCGGGCTCCCACGACAATCGTGTCCTGAGACACTGAGACGGAGACACCAAACAGGTAGGTGCTGTAAGTGCCAGACACATCGAATTTCTCGACCAGGGGGGGCTGGGTCTTCCAGTCGGAACCCACACGTGTGAAGACATAAGCGGCCCCTTTGCCTCCTTCTCTTTGTGAGCCGACTACAATTGTGTCGTCTTCGATATCGACTGAATATCCAAATTCCGTCCCCTGGTAGGAATCGGTCACTATAGAGTCTGAGAACAGAGTGGTTTCCAGTTCCCAGGTATCATCAGTTTCGTCTGCGGGTGTTCCCTGTTGATTCCGTCGGTAGACATAGACGGCCCCTGAGCGATCTGCGTGGGCGGAGTTCTTAGGAACTCCCACGACCATGACATCGCCATCCATGGCAATGGCACTGCCAAACTCGTCATAAGTGAAATTAGCATATTCCTCATCTGCAAACAGTTCGTTCTGGAAGGAGAGTGCAGTATCATCATTCTGGATCGAGACCGTCGCTTCGAGTGTCGCTAAATTTCCTTTCAGGACACTGCCACCAGTCGGATTACTCAGACGAACCTTGAAGGTTTCGGTGGCTTCCTTAAACAGATCGCCATGAATCGGAATAAATACGCTTTTATACTGTAAGGTCGAGGTCGCACTGGCGGAGAAACTCACTGTCGAGTTTACAGATGAATAATCTTCTCCTGCAGTAGCGGTACCATTAATTGTAGAAATATCCACTGTGGTCGCAAAATTTAAATCTCCCGCACTCCCGCCTGTCCGGCCGACTCGAAGTACCAGATTCCTGGAACCGTTATCTCCTTCACTTATATAGTGATCATCGAGAATAAAGACCGATCCAGCCAGATGGTCGTCATTTACAATCGTTCCCGTTGCATAATAGTCAGAAATCAACACCGAGCCGGAAGGAGTGCCTCCTCCAATCCGGGGATCGCTGATCAGTACAGAAAATGCTTCATCTGATTCCTGGTTGGCATCATCATGCACGTAGACCGTGACGTCTGTCGATAAATCGCCGGCTTTGATCGTTACCAGCTGATCGCTCAGAAACGTATAGTCACTGTGGTCTGCGGTACCAGTCTGGGTATTGACGCGAAAGGTGATGTCCGAACCGGCGACTTCGCTCAGGGAGACATTGAAGGTCAATGTCTCATTTTCGGGTGCGGATGCGTCGCTGATGCTGAGAGATGTGGAATCATTGTTGGAGATTGTGATCAGTCCTCTGTTATCTGCAATGGTCGTTAAAGCAGAACTGCTGCCCGTCAATAAGAGCTGGAAGGTTTCATCTGTTTCCGTCAGTGTATCGCCGTTGATCTGAACGGTAATGACCTGTGTCTGTGTCAGTTCTGTTGGATCCGCCGTGAATGCCAGCGTTCCGCTGCTGGCGATATAGTCTCCCTCTGCGGCAGTGGCAGTCCCGTCTTGCGTTGTGAAACTGACCAGGGCCAGGTGATTGAGATCGCCTGCGCTGCTTCCAGTACGAGTAACGGTGATGGAGGCCGTCGAAGTGCCACTGTCTCCTTCGACAATCGAAACATCGTCGATCGTGAGCAACGATGTCAGCAGCGTTCGATCCTCGAGTTGCTCAATGGATTTAACTGACCTTGATTTGAGATGCCTGATTCGCTGTGATTCAGGGCGATGGCGAAGACGTTTCGATCGTTGAGATGTGCGATTGGGGGTATAACGGTGAACGAAAGACTGTAACCAGTTTGTGAGTAACATCAGCTGGTGGCCCTTTGCAGTCTGGTTATTGTTTGTATGGTCAGTATCTGATTTTCAAAAATGTCGTATGAAAGAACAGGGAATGGCGGGTGAAATGAGGAAGAGGAAACAATTGTTATCTGAGAAAATGTGTACGCAGTTCAGGTGTGTAAACGACGATACCAGTAGATCAGATCTTTATCCAGTTAAATTTTAGATAATTTAGAAATTGCGAAAACTGGACCATTCAAGAGGTTTAGAGCTTGTGCTGCAGCCGGGCAGGGAGTAGGACGCACAGCAGAGACCTGTTCATCAGGATTTCTCCTGTTGTGGTCAGGGATTCAGAGGAGATGAGTGGACAATCTCACAATTGTCCCGGGAATCTGGGAGAGGCGTCGCGGATATGCTACGGAGTGATTAAGTCGCTTTAGAGCAGCTCAGGAATCGGTTTGCCGTCAGTCAGGATCGGGATTGGGCGGCCGGTATTGTCGTAGTAGGCCTGGTGCGTATCGATGCCGAACTTTTGATAAATCGTTGCCAGTAGATCATTACTGTTCATGACGCGATCGACGGGATGTTCCCCTTTGGCATTGGTCGCACCGATTGCCTGGCCCATTTTGAGTCCTCCCCCGGCCAGGAAGATACTCATAGCCCGGCACCAGTGGTCGCGACCGGGGCGTTTGCTTTTGTCCTGATTTCGGACCAGCGGGGTGCGGCCGAATTCACCGCAGAAGATGAACAGGACATTCTGATCCAGTCCCCGGCGCTGCAGGTCATTGATCAGGGCGGGAACCGCCTGGTCGAAGACGGGCATGCGTTCCCGGTATGCCTGGAAGATGTCGGCGTTGACAGAATGATCGTCCCAATTACTGGTGCGGCCCGCTTTTTTGGAGAGTCGGAAGCTGGCCTGCAACTGGACCAGCCTGACGCCCGATTCCACCAGCCGACGGGCCAGCAGTAAGCCCTGTCCCCAGGTGGTCCGCCCGTATTCGTCGCGAAGCGCCTCCGGTTCAGCCGAGAGGTCAAAGGCTTTGCTCGTCCGGTCACTGGTCAGCATGGCCAGCGCCCGATTGTTGAACTTGTCCAGCGCGGACATCGAACCGCTCTTATCCAGTTCACGGCGGAACGTATCGAACTGGCTCAGCAACTGATTACGTTTTTTAAGAGCTGCTGCAGCGGAATCGTTGACGGAAAGATTGTCAACTGAGAATTTCGAACTGTTGGGATCACCGCTGAACATGAACGGACTGTAAGCCGGTCCCAGGTAAGCCGGACCTCCGCCGTAAAATTTGGTGTTGGCGATAAACAGGGGAATGTCGCGGACCTGGTGTTCGAGCTGGCTGGCGACGACCGATCCCATTTCGGGATACTCCGCATCACCGGGATTGGCCGCGGTCGGTGTATAGCCTGAGAGAAATCGACAGGTGCCGCCCGAGTGTTCATTCCGGTTGTGGTGCAGACTGCGGACGATCGAAAACTTGTCCGCCATTTGGGCCAGGTTCGGCAGCAGCTGACAGATCTCCATGCCGGGGACGTTGGTTTTGATCGGACTGAATTCCCCCCGGTATTCTGAGGGGGCCAGCGGTTTCATGTCGAAGGTATCGATATGGCTGGGGCCGCCGTTGGCCCAGAGCAGGATGACGGAAAAATCCTTGTTGAGCCCGGCTGGACTCTGTTCTCCCGCCAGCAGACGCGTCAGGTTGGGATCAAAGCCGCCAGAGAGCGCGCCCAGACCGAGTCCGCCAATTTTCAGAAATTCCCGCCGACCCACAGGGCCGGGACAAGGCTGCATCGGTTTGCTGTTCATGGTTCTATCCACAGTTCAAATTGAAGCGTGTCGTGTTGTCTCGTGAGTTAATGGACAAACAGAAATTCTTTGGTGTTGACCAGCGTCCAGATCAGATTGCCGAAGGCGGTCTTCTGATCTTTTTCGCTGGCGATATATTTCAGCGCGTTTTTAGTCTCCTGCGGTGTCGGTTCGCGGGAGAGGGTCTTCAGGAACAGTGCCCGAACTTTGCGTTCTGCCTCGCGTTTGTCTTTCGCCAGGTCGACCGCGTAGGGCCCCGTCGCTTTGGAGAGCACGAAACCATTATTCATCACAAACAAGGATTGCGAGAGGCTCGGTTCCGAAACCCGTTCGCATTCGCAGGCACTTTCGCGTTTGGGGCGACCGAAGAGCGTCAGGAACTGATTGGAGTAATCTTCGTCGGGCAGTTGCAGGGCCCGCGTGGTTTTGGGGAGGCCGCTGAATCGTGTAGGCGAATCGGTAACATCGTCGATCGCGTCCAGCAGGACCTCAGCCGAGATTCGCTGCGGGTAAAAGCGGGCGTAGTTCTGCGTTTCTTCCAGGTTGATCTCGTTGGCGTGTGAGCTCAACTGGTAGGTGCTGCTCGTGCAGATCAGCTCCACGATATGCCGCATGTCATAGCCGGAGCGAGTGAATTCCTCCGCCAGTTCTGCCAGAAGCGGCTCGTTGGCGGCGGGATTGGTGACTCGCAGGTCATCGAGGGGATGCACCAGGCCGCGACCGAAGAAATGGGCCCACATCCGGTTCACGAAAGCCCGGGCAAAGTAGGGGTTATCTGGTTGGGTCATCCAGTCAACCAGGTAGTGCCGGGGATCTTCGAAAGGCGGGATCTCCAGGTCCGGTCCTCCCAGTCCATGGGGTGGTACGACTTCTCCGGTGACAGGATGTTTGACCTGCCCGGTCTGTTTGACGGAGATCATTTCGTTGGCTCGTCGCTCGGCGACGCCTGTGCCACCGGTCCGATTGACCCGGCTGAAGAAAGCCGCCAGCCCGTAGTAATCCTGCTGACTATATTTCTCGAACGGATGATGATGGCAGCGGGCACAGCCGATCCGCAGACCGAGAAAGACCTGGGCCATGTCATCCACGTACCGATCCAGGTAACGGACTTCCGCATACCACTGGGCCGGGGGATTGACTGAAACATCCCCGGTCGCCGTCAATACGCCGCGCACCATTTCATCGTAGGGGACATTAGCGGCGATCTTGTTTCGCAGCCAGCGGTGAAAGGCGATTGTCCCGGGTTGACGCGGTTTCTGGCCCCGGCGTTTGTTCCGTAAAAGGTCGGACCATTTCTGGGCGAAGTGATCGGCGTAGTCCCCGGATCGGACCAGCCGTGCGATCAGCTTATTGCGTTTATCGGGATCAGTGCTGTTCGCATAGGACTCGACCTCATCGGGAGTCGGGATGCGTCCAGCAATCTGCAGCGACGCCCTGCGGATAAATGTCGCGTCATCGGCCAGAGGGGAAGGGGGCACCTGCAGCACTTTGAGCTTGCGCTGGATATGTTCGTCAATGAAGTTCGCTATCGGAAAGTCGGGCCAGGACTCTGGTTGCTCAGTCGAGGGGACCAGGATTTTCGCGACGGAGACTTCACCCTGGTAGAGTGCCAGTACCGAGGTTTCGCCGGTCCGTTCCAGTGAGGTGACCAGGCCTCGTTCATCGACGGTGCCGACGGACGTATCATTGGAGCGGAATTCCACCAGCGGCGTGACATCGCGTCTGGAGCCATCCGAATAATGCGCGGTGCCGGTCAGTTGTTGTTGTTCATTGTGTCCCAGCGATTCGAATTCAGGTTCTACGGTCAGCTTGACCAGCTCGGGGGCATCTGCCGGACCGTGTGGGGTATTGGCTTCAATCCAACGGACCAGGCGGGCATATTCCGGGCTGCTTTCTTCGAGTCGCTTCCCGCCCCCGTGCGGGATTTTCATAGTGGCTTTGCGAAGCAGCAGCGAATCTTCAGGGGAAGCGGGAAAAATCCGCCGACCGCGGATATCACGGGTGACCCATTCGTAATCCTGTTCAGGCTGGAAGCCGAACAGCGAGAGCTGGAATCCACCGCGTCCACCAGATTTACCGTGACAGCCGCCGCCGTTACAACCCTGGCGAGTCAGGATGGGAGCGATATCGTTGGTGAAATCGAGCGGGAGATAGGTTTCCCCCTCTTCAACCTCGATGGGAATGGATTTCGTGTGAGAACCCCATTTGATCTGGAGCTCCGTTTTCCCAGTAGCCCGGGGAGTGAGTACCCCGGCGGCATCGATGGTCGCCAGCTGAGGATCTTTGAAATGGAAGCGGACCGCACGGGTCAGGTCGTGTGTGGTCTCTGCTGCGGTGATGCCTGTGACCAGCAGTTGCTGGCGACTGTCGCGTCCCCGCAGGTGGATGCGTTCCGGCCAGACTTTCATCCGGACAGTGGCTTCGGGAGTGATTTTGACCGGTTTGAATTCCGTTTCCGCAGACAGCAGCATAGGACTGCAACAACAGATCGTGAGCAGGAACGCACCCAGGCTACTGATAACTCTGGTTCCGGTTATATTTGCTTTGAATAATTTCATCGTATCTCAGATTCTAATTCATCGAGTATCACAGGCAAATGCCGATCGGCAGGACTGTGTATACGAGTCTGATGACTATTTCTGCTTTGGTTTTTTCGGGTTCTGTTCTGGTTCCACTTTGAGTGTGATGACGTTGGTCACAATCGAGACGGGAACCGGTTTTGCTTTTTTCTGTTTCTGATCTGCTGCAGGTGAGAACTCCACTTTGGTGGTGGCGGACAGCCAGAGAAGATACTCTCCCGGCTGCAGTTTATCTGACAGGATGGCTGTCAGTTCACTCTTGGTTTGAGTGGGGGGGATCGATTTCGTGGGCTTGAATAAGGGGACGCTCTTCTGTTTGGCATCGACCATTACCGTATGCCACTTCAATTCGATGGGCGATGAAATCGATGAATCACCGGTTTCCAACTTCGCTACCAGTTCCAGTTTACCACCCACGGTCAGCGGTTGTTGTGGTGGTGAGATCGTCAACACAACAGGGGCTGGTTCAGCGATACCTGCTGCGAGTGTGTTTACTTGTGTGAAGTTGCCGGCATCAGTGACAGTCATAGGCTGGACTTTGCGGATCAGCTGCTGATCCTCGGACGTTGCCTGGAGTTTCAGGTTGAGAATATCTGGTTTCAGACTGCGGTCCGTCTGAATCGAAAGCACTGCTGCTGACTGGTGTTTGGGGATGATGACATCGTCGGCAGTCAGCCCCTCGGGGAGATCGACGGCGTGAATGTGGACGGGTTTGTCAAACCCATGCTGTCGGTCAACGTAGAGCGCGACGTGCGTGTGTCCCCCCGGATGTAACGTGGTTCCGTGTTTCCGCTCCAACTCACCCGGGTAAGCGAAGACGCGAAAGTCCGGCACTCTGTTTGTGATACGCACCCGGTACTGTCGCTCAAAGCCGCCCAAGCTCACGCCATACAGGTCACGTACCAGCAGATAGAACGTGCCCGACTGGGGAGCCTTCCAGGTTCCTTCCGGATCCAGAGAAGCAGCCGAGACAGGAGTGGCGTCACCTTTGGCCTGTTTCTGATCTGAGAGATTCAGGAGCAGCTTGCCTTTGTCGTCGAAGAGGGAAAGTTCGAGATCCATGCGTTGTCCCAGCCGTTCACCAAAAGCGGCGAGACTTAACTGTTGTCCCTTCTCAGCGGTGAACCGGTACCAGTCCAGATCGCGCGGTTGGGGAAACTGGCCGGCGATGTCACAGGGAATCTTGATCTCTTGTGCCGTTGTCTGCGAGTGATTCTCCGGATCCTGATCGACGACGATCGGTGTGTCGGTAGTCATCAGCCTCACGGATCCTGCTGTGTGGGGAAGTTGCAACCACAGACCTTGCGAGAGGGGACTTGTGGCAGCGAATGAAACTGACTGTGTTGCATCCGTGTCTGTAGCTGGATCAACAGAGATGGTTTTCTGCTGCAGGAGTTGTGTGGAATCCTCTGCCACGCCGGGCAGGTCGAGTCCTTGAATGCGGAGCTGGCTCGGTTTACTGGCGGGGATCAGTGCGGGAAACGCGGCCAGCAGGCGTGGTCCGGTGTTGACCGAAAGATGGTAGGCACTGTTCGCATCACTGCGGTAAGCGCGTTCGAAGACCTTGATGCGGTAGGTGCCTGTCTCGGGCAGTTTCAGATGTAGAGCTGGTTCCAGTTCTGCTGCGGAAGCGAACGCGATCTCTTCTCCGCTGGGGGCACTGAGTGTGAACAGCGGTTCGGCTGAGCCTCCCAGCGATCGGGAACGGCAGCGAATCGTGATGGTTTGACCTGCAGTGTCGGGGAAGGCGTACCAGTCGATGTCTCCAGTGTGATCGAAACGAGCGTCGACTCCCCCTGGTATTTTCAACGTCTCAGCGGAATCCGGGGTGTCGGCCTGTTCGTCTGCGGTGATCGTGGGCCAGGCGGTGATCTGCACGACGTGAGGCTGGCTCAGTCCCTGGCTGGTCAAGACGCGGAGGTCGTAATCGCCGGGCGGTGTTTCTGCGGGAACGGTGATCTGCAGACTCTGGTCGTTGATGACTTTGATCGAGACGCCGGGGGCAGTCAGTTGGGCGAGACGGATGTCTGTGAGCTGCTTGCCCTTCAGCTTGATGTTCGTGGAGGCACCGGCGGGGCAGCTGAGAGGAAAGACGCCCACCAGGTTCGGAGGCGCGGCACTGACAGTCAGCGGGACGCACGCCAGCCAGAACAGGGCGGTTCCGCTGAGCAGGATTCTGCTGACCGATTGTCGCAGGTTGGTTTGTAACATGGTAAACGCGGAGCTATCTATAAAAATCAGGCAGGAAAAATATGTATTCAGGTTTCGCTTAAGCGATGATCTCTTTGATCGGTTCGCCGAAGTCGATTTCGAGGCGTTTGTGGCCGGGGACTTCCAGGCTGTGGTGATTGAGTCCCAGCTGATGCAGGATGGTGGCGTGCAGGTCGGTCACGTAATGTCGGTGTTCGACCGCGTGGAAGCCGATTTCGTCGGTGGCGCCGTGTGTGACACCTTGTTTGATGCCACCGCCGGCCATCCAGATCGAGAAGCCGTAGGGATGATGATCGCGTCCGTCTGACCGTTCGGAGCCGGGGGTGCGACCGAACTCGGTGGCCCAGACGACCAGGGTTTCATCGAGCAGACCCCGCTGCTTGAGGTCTTTGAGCAGGCCGGCGATCGGTTTGTCGACCTGGCCGATCCGCTGGCTGTGGTTCTGCTTGAGTTTGGAATGTGCGTCCCAGCCACCATCATAGATCTGCACAAAGCGGACCCCCCGTTCCACCAGTCGGCGGGCAATCAAGGACTGCTGGCCGACGCGTTGGGTTTCTTTATTATCGAGGCCATACAGGTTCTGGGTGGCGGGGGTTTCCTCGCTGATGTTGACGACTTCGGGGACGGCCATCTGCATGCGGAAGGCGAGTTCATAGGATTTGATCCGGGCCCGCATTTCGGCATCGTCGGGATAAGCGGCGCCGGCGAGCGTATTCAGTTCGCTTAAGAGTTCCAGCTGACCGCGGCGTTCTTCGCGGGAAACTTTGCTGCCCGGAGTGCCGAAGGGGAGTGGATTGCTCGGATTGACGGACATCTTCACCCCGGAATGTTCCGGGCCCAGGTAGCTGCCATCATGGGCGCCGGTTCCGCCGCAACAGTCGCCGGGGGGCGTGCCCATCACCACGAACTGAGGCAGATTGTCATTCAGTGATCCCAGCCCGTAGTGCACCCACGAGCCGATTGAAGGGAAGAAGCCGTCAAAGATGTGGCGGCCCGTGTGAAACTGGAGCTGAGCCGCGTGATCATTGTCGGTGGTCCACATTGAACGGACGACGGCCAGATCATCGGCGCAGCTTCCGACATGCTCCCACCAGTCGCTGATTTCAATGCCACTCTCACCCCGTTTGCGATAGCCGACCTGGAGGGGATAGAGCTGAGCCATCAGCTTGCGGGGCTTGCCGCCGAAGTCGCGCACGTTTTTGCGATAGTAGGGGGAGTTGGTGACCAGGTCGTTGTATTCAGTATCGCCGATCGTCTTGCCTGCATGCTTGTTGAGGGCGGGCTTGGGGTCGAAACTTTCCATGTGGCTTGTGCCGCCCAGCATGAAATACCAGATCACCGATTTGGCTTTGGGGGCGAAGTGCGGCTGTCCGTTGATGATGGCCGATTCTGCTGCCTGCACCGCGTTACCAGACGAACTTTCACGTTGCAACAGGTCCGCCAGGGCGATGCCCGTCAGTCCCAGGCTGGCGTTGTTCAGAAACGAACGTCGCGAGACACGGCCGCAGGAGTTGAACCAGTTAGAGGGTGTTTGGTCAGACATGGCTGAGTTCCTGAATGTGATTCGTTTCGCTGTGAGTTTCGGGATTAACGGACGGTGACAAAATCGTTATGGCTGTAGAGGACATGGACCAGGTTCTCGCGGGCCCGTTGTCTGGGATCGGCGGCAGGTGGACGTTTCGAAGTCCCTCCGCCGGGAAACTGCTGCTGCTCCTGCTGCTGGAGCAGACTGGTATGTCGCTCTAAAAAATTCGTGCAGGCGGTGATCTCTGCTGCCGTCGCGGGACGGGAGAGAATCTGTTTGAAGGCCGCCTGGATAAACGCGGCATCGGTTTTCGTTGTTTTATCGAGTTGTTCTGCCAGCAGGCGGGCCTGATCGAGTGACAGGGAGCTGTTGGTCAGGGCGAGTGCCTGCTGTGGCACGACGCTTACGAGCCGTTCGTAGCAGGCGTTCGGGTTGGCCAGATCGAAGAGCTCCAGGAATTCCATTTTTTCGTTGGGAGTGTTGCGGAAGTAGAGACTGCGGCGGTGAATGGTCTCTCCCTGCTTTTCATCGAGTTCCGGTCCGCCCCGGGTTTCATCGAGGGTCCCCGCGGTGGCGAGCAGGCTGTCGCGGACCATTTCTGCCTCCATGCGGCGGGAGTTCATCCGCCAGAGATAACGATTGTTGGGATCAGTGGCCCGGTTCGATTCAGATTCTCCGGGAGCCGAACTCATGCGGTAAGCAGTGGAGAGTACGATCTGGCGATGCAGGGGTTTCATCTGCCAGCCCTGTTCCATAAATGTGACCGCCAGCCAGTCGAGCAGTTCCGGATGCGTAGGCAGCCGTCCGTTCAAACCGAAGTTGGCGACGGAGGGAACCAGGGCCTGGTTGAAATGACGCAGCCAGATGTGATTCACGGCGACCCGTGCGGTACGCGGGTTCTGTTCATCGGCAATCCAGCGGGCCAGGGCCAGGCGGCGGCCGGTACTGGTGCGGGGGAACGTTTCTCCCAGTGGCGTGTATTTCGTGTCTTCTTTTTTAACGGCTGCCTGGGCTGTCTGCAGATTTTTCTCAGCAGCCGCGACTTTCTGTTCGGCCGCGGTCCGTTTTTTGTCGGGCTGGTCTCCTGTGGATGCGGGCAGAGTTGCCAGATCCCGCTGTGCCTGTTTGACCGCGAGAGACGCCTGAACGGCTGCGGCTTCCCGTTCACGGAGGCTGGCCGTTTTTGCGAGCGTTTCATAATCAGCGGCCTCTTTGATTTTCGCCTGTTCGGCGGCGATCCGTGCCCGAAGTGATTTCAGCTCGGCCTGTTGCAGTTGCACATTCAGTTCGGCGATCTCGCGTGCTGCCTGAGCGAGCGTGAGATCCTGCTGCAAATTGTCTTTCGAAGGGGCCGCGAAGGGGGAACGCCGGTCTTCTTTCACGGACTGGGCGAGTTGAAAGCCAGGGGCCAGCGGTTCGATCCGCAGCTCGTAAAATTCTGAGTGGGCCGAGTGATTCCAGAGGGCGAACTTACCGGCCTGGCGGGGGATGGGCATCGTGTAAGCCAGTTTCAGTTTGCCGTCGAGCCAGACGTTGAGCTGCTGGCCTTCCACGACAAAATCGAGAACGACCTCTTTGTTGAGTTCAATTTCACAGGGGAAGATGCCGGCCCGGGGATACGACTCGCGGCCTGCTGTGCGGTGGAAGGCCTGCACGGTCGGTTTGTTGTTGCTGATCGCGGTGTAGATCGCCTGGGCATCGCGGAGGTCGACGGCATCAAAGAAGAGACCGACCGAATGGATCTGACCCGGCTCCAGGGTTTTGTAACGCAGCCGCCCCTGGAAATTCAGTGGCAGATCAATCTGGGAAACCATGGTCCGAAAGGCGCCGGTATTGGTCTGTCGCAGACAGCCGTCGATGTACTCCCATTTGCCCGAGACGGTTTGCCAGAGATCGGGGTTCGGCTGCTGGAAACGTTCGTTGATGATCGCGGGACGCGCGTCGGTCTCTATCGCAGATCCCTGTTGCAGGTCGGCCAGTTGTTGCTCGACCTGCTGGATGGTGGTGTCGGACTTGTGCAGTGCTGCTTCTGCGGATTTGATTTCCTGCTCGGCCTGCTGCACTTTTTCTTTGAGGATATCAGGACGCAGCGCCGGGTAATAGCTGGCCAGGGGGAGTTCGACGGGCTTGATGGTTACCGGTTCTTTGGTGAGGTTTACCGGGACCGCGGGGGTGAGGGGATGTTCTTTGTCGGGCTGACGATCATCGCCGCGCTGGAAGAGATAGGTGGGCTGTTCCAGTTCCTTGTCATACACACGTGCGAGGCCGTCTTTAAGAACCATGCCCAGCGTGGCATCTTTTTCCTTGTCGACCGTGCCTGAGAGGGCATCGGTACGAACATTGTGTGGCTCGAAGAAAGCGCGGAAGCGATAGTATTCAACCTGATCCAGGGGATCGTATTTGTGATCGTGGCAGCGGGCGCATTTCATCGTCAGTCCCAGGAAGGCGACGGACGTGTGCTCGACGGTATCGAACATCCAGACGTTGCGGTCGAACTTGTACCAGTTGCGACCCAGGAAGCCGGTGGCCCGGACGACATCGGGATTGTCCGGTTCGAGTTCATCGCCGGCCAGCATCTCGACGATCATCCGGTCATAGGGCTTGTCAGCATTGACGGATTCGACGATCCAGTCGCGCCAGCGCCAGATGTGCCGCTGGCTGTAGCGGATCTCGTTGATTCCGCGGGAGCCGTACCAGTCGCTGTACCGCCAGACGTCCATCCAGTGCCGTCCCCAGCGTTCCCCGTAGCGGGGGCTGGCGAGCAGCTTGTCGACCGTTGCGATGTAGGCTTCTTCGGAAGGATCGGCGAGGAAAGCTTCCAGCTCTGCCGTCGTAGGGGGGAGGCCAGTGAGGTCGAGGTACAGACGTCGGAGCAGGACGGCCGGTTCTGCGGGAGGGCGGGGGACCAGATTGTGTTGTTCGTGATCCGCAGCGAGGAAGGCGTCGATTTCGTTACGCACCCAGGCTTTGTTTTTGACCTTGGGGACCGCTGGTTTGACCGGCGTCTGGTAAGACCAGAACTGTCGCGGATCCTGTTCGGGGACTTCATTTTCCGGAGCGGGGGCACCGGCGTTGATCCACTGGCGGAACAGGGCCAGTTCATCCAGGGTGAGCGGTTTGCCGGCTCCTTCAGGTGGCATCTTGAAGCCGGCGTCACCGGTCAGTACGCCCAGCAGCAGACTGTCATCCGCCTTGCCTGGTTCGAAGCCGGGACCGGAGTCGCCCCCTTTACGGAGGAACTCAGCGGTGTCGACGCGAAAGCTGGAATTCTGTTTTAAGGCACCGTGGCAAGACTGACATTTCGTGCGGAGCAATGGCTTGATCTGCTTGAGATAATCGACCGAATCCGCTGCAGAGAGGGGAGCGGTTCCACAGAGGCTCAGCGCCAGCAGTACAATGCAATCCGTGAGTCGGTTGGCAGTCATGTGGCGGGCTCCGAATGTGTCGGGGAAAATCGCAGGGGAAACTGATTTTCACGTAAGGCAGGCACAATATATTAAGAATCTTAATATAACAGAACCGTAGTGATGATTCAATATATTTAAATCTATCGATGCGTGTGCGCGGCGATTTCAGAGTTTTTTCGGAGGCGGTCCCTGCAGATAGGCGAACAGATCCTGCAGTTCCTGCTCGCTGAGCTGTTTGAGGATTTTTTCCGGCATCAGTGAGACGGGGGAATCGTGGATTTCTTCGATGTCGTCCCGTCGAATGGTGGTCAGTTCGTTTTTGTTGTTGGCGATGCGGATCTGTGCGGGTTCGTCTGATTTAATGATTCCGGTGATGACGCGTCCGTCGCGGGTAATGACGATCGAGGCCACATACTCTTTGCGGACGAATTGATTGGGATCAATGATGCTCTCCAGCAGATAATTTAAATCGCCCCGGTTGGCGGTGGTGAGGTCGGGGCCGAGCTTATTGCCGGTGCCGTGCAGCTGATGACAGGTGCCACATTGTTTCTGGAACAGCTGACTGCCGCGCTGCGCATTTCCTGGATGCTTCAACAGAAAACGGACGCGGCGGATCTCGGTGATCTTGTGCTGCGAATCCCTCTGGTTGATCTGTCCCCAGTGCTTCGCGGTGAGTTCGGTGATGGTTTTGTTCCCCAGGCTGTTGAGTGTTGTCAGTTCCTGCAGATCGAGATCGCCTGCCGGCAGCTTTCCCTCATCGACCTGTCTAAGAAACGCAAGGGCCCAGGGCTGACGGGTGAAGAGGACGCGACGGGCCTGAGTTCGTGAAGAAACATCGTAGTCGGGATACGATTTGAGCAGTGCCTGGCTGATGCGGTCATCGGCATAGCGGGACAGAACGAGCATGGCCTGCTGTCGGAGCGAAGCGGGTTGATCGGGTTGCAGCAGCGGGAGCAGGGGGGCGATGACTGTTTCGTTGCCGAACTGCTGCAGGAATTTGAGCATTGTGGTGCGCTGGGCTAGTGGCAGATCCTCATTGACGACAATTTCGAGTGCCTGCTGCAGGACGGCGGGATTGCCGAGTCGGGCGTTGAGTTGCATGAGCACGAGGTCTTCGGGATGGGCCTGCCATTGCGTGGAGAGTTGCTCCGCGAGTTTGCCTGGCACCTGGTCTGGTTTGAGCTGTCCCTGTCCTGAGAGTGCCAGACCGGCGTCGAGGGCCTGCAGCAGATCAGCCTGTTGTGACTCTGGAGCGGTCGCCAGCAGCCGTTGACAGACCTGGAGTGTGCGCGGTGTGGCAGCGGCAGCGTAGCGTTTCATCAGGCGTGGCTGAATGACCTGACTGACAAAGGGCTGCTGCCAGGCTGCGGATGTCACAAAACGTTGTTCGATTTCATCGATGGCGGAGAGGGCCTGTTTTTCAATGGCCCACCAGAGGAGTAACGGAATAAAGGGATCGGCCTGATCGAGGTTCCGGTTCAGAATGTGCGCTGCGATGGCCAGCGCGGGATCAGCGGGGAGCCGGGCGGCGGTGGAGGCGAGCTGGCTGCGGACCTGGGGACTGGCGTCGGTCCGAGCGAACTGGATCAAATGTTGGGCGATCTCGGGAGAAACGGTGCGTCGATCGCCCAGCAGCCGAATGGTCCAGCTGCGGACGGAGGTATCCTTATGTTGAAGCATGTGCACCGCGGTTGTTTCATCCAGTGCGTCGAGCGACGCGAGCGTCCAGAGCAGTTGCAGTGCCTGGTGGTCGCTGCGTTTTTCTGTCAGCAGACTTTTGAGCTTGTCTGGAACCTGAGGGTCTTTACGGGTGATCAGTTCGCGGCGGGCAGCGCGGACGTACCATTCATTGGGCTGCTGTAAAAGTTCGATCAGGCGTTCGCTGCTTAATTCATGGACCTGCAGTGTCGGTTCCAGTTTGCTGCCTTGGGGTTTGAGACGGTAGATGCGACCGTTACTGCGATCCCAGTCGGCGTCGGGATTGGGATGGGCAGTGCGTTTGTCGTGCCAGTCTGTGAAGTAGACTGCACCCGCGGGGCCGACGGTCAGATCGGTGGGAGCGAACCAGCTGTCGTTCGCCTGGACGAACGTGGCTCCGTGCTCAGTACGAAACGTGGTGCCGTCGGGGATCAGACTGTGATACTGGATTTCATGGCCCAGCAGATTGCCGCTGATGTACTTGCCGTGCAGTGCTTCGGGAAACAGGATCCCCTGATAGATGGTGCCTCCCACGGTAACGTGTCCGCCCTTGAAATTCTTATGAGGGGCATGATCGAAATAACCGAACGTATACGGATTCCGTAACGGGCCGTGCTTGGAGAACTGTTTCCAGTAGTAGCCTTCCTGGACGATGTGCAGCAGGACGAAGCCGCCCAGGTTGGTACTGGCCAGTAGATTGCCCTGACGATCGAAGTCGAGCCCCCACATGTTGCCGCCCCCTTCGGCGAAGAGCTCGAATACTTTCGTGCGGGGGTGATAGCGCCAGATGGCCTGCACGAATTTGACGCCGCGAATCCGGGCGGTGACGGTGCTCCCCTGGCAGCCGTAGAGCCAGCCGTCCGGTCCCCAGGTCAGTGAATTCGCGACGGCGCTCGCGTCATCCATACCGAAGCCTTTGAGCAGCACTTCGGGATTTCCATCAGGCTTGTCATCGCGGTTGCGGTCCGGGTAGAAGAGCAGGTAGGGCGCCTGCAATACGTAGACGCCGCCATTCCCGAGAGCAAACCCGGAGGCGAGATTCAGACCGTCTACAAAGTCGTGTGCCTGGTCGAAGCGTCCGTCGTGATCGGTGTCTTCCAGGATCGTCAGTCGGTCGGCGCCCCGAGGGCCATGTGGCGGAGGCTCGGGAACCCGGTCGTATTGAGAGCGGGTGTGTTGATCGACCTTGACCCGTTTCAGACCTGCGGGGTTGGGGTACTGCAGATACTGAATGACCCAGAGACGGCCCCGGTCGTCAAAGTCAATGGAGACCGGTTGTCTGACCAGTGGTTCAGAGGCGACCAGTTCCACTTCATATCCTGCCGCGACTGTCATCTGTTTCACCGCTTCTGAGGGCGCAAAGCCCTGGGCGAAGAGGCCGGCGGTGCTCAAACTGGCCAGCAAAACAGCGAACAAGCGGGGGCAAAGTCGGGTCGCGCAACGGGATCTCTCTGGAAGCAGCTGATGCATCTCTGAGTCTCCAGAAATGATAAGGACTGGTCACAAGATCGCTTTGTGGTGTTACTTATCCTGCACAATGCAGCACGGCATTACAAGAGCGGAGCTCAAACGAAGAACAGAAGATCATGGATGTGCCTGCTGCGGAGGCTGTTTTTTGCGTGGAAATTCTGATTTCGGGGGTCGGCAATTCACTAGCTGGGACTAAAGTAGAACATCTACAATTGTTCCGGGGAGAAAAACCGTGTTGAAGATTCTGTTTCTGCTGCAACTGGTATCGACGTTTTACATGGTGGGCCTGATCTGGTTCGTGCAGGTGGCCCATTACCCTGTGTTTGCGCTCGTGGGGCAGAATGAATTCATCACTTTCCAGACAGCGCATCAGCTGCGGACCACGCTGGTGGTGGGACCGATGATGCTGATTGAAGCCTTCAGCACGATTGCCCTGGTTTACTGGGCACCCGCCGGTTTCACTCCGCTGGAGGCCTGGAGCGGAGTCGGGCTACTTTTCGTGGTCTGGTTCTCGACCGCCCTGCTGCAGGTCCCCCGGCATCATAAGCTCATTCAGGGTTACGACAGTCACCAGATCCGACTGCTGGTTGCGACGAACTGGGTACGCACGCTGGCCTGGACGGGACGCGGCATCTTGCTGGCCGGCTATCTGCTACGGGTGCTTCCGGGACAGATGGCCGGGTAGGTTCTTCAATCCGGCAGCATGGGTGAGAATGAACTCACCGTAGCAGAGCCCCCAGAGACAGTGAGCAGCGCCGACTCGGGGACCTCTTCCCAGTGACTGGTCAATTCGTCCAAAGGTTCGGAAACGACGATCGTGGCGTCGTCGGGCAGAGGCGCATAAGTTCCGTCGATCTCGTGCAGGGCATGTAGATGCGAACTGTGATAGAGCGTCCGCGACTGATGATTGCTGGAATAGCGGATCGCCCAGAGCTGTTCGCCATTCGTCGCGCAGGCACTGACGAACAGTGGAACTTCGATCCCCGCGGCTTTGCGGACCTGTTCCACATGACCGATCGCACGGGCCAGGGCGGCGGGGGGATCGTCTTTCAGGCCGAACGTCAGCGCGAGAAAGAACAGCGTTTCGGAATCGGTGGAACCTTCAATGAACGGGAACAGTTCAGGGTCGACATCGAACAGCAGTTGTCGCTTGAGCGAGCGGAACGCGGGGATTGAACCGTTGTGCTGAAAGAGCCAGTTATCGAAACTGAAGGGATGCGAGTTCGTATTCTGGACTGCGGTGCCGGTCGAGGCACGGACGTGTGCCATAAAGAGCCGCGAGCGGATGTGATCGGCCAGGTGGCGGAAGTTGGCGTCGTTCCAGGCGGGATGCGTATCGCGGTAGAGACCCGGTGTGGGATCGTCACCATACCAGCCGACCCCGAAGCCGTCGCCGTTGAGGGCTTCGACGTTTTGTGTCGCGTGCCGACTCTGGTCGATGAGTGAATGATTGGGGCGGGTGAGCAGGACACTCAGTTGCAGAGGCGATCCGGTGTAAGCCAGCCAGCGACACATGGGCGACGACTCCTATTCAGAGATCAGGAACGGTTAATGTGCTTTTTCTGATGCTTCTGTTGAAATTCTTCGTCGTTACGACAGCGGTACCAGCAGAAGAAAACTTCCAGGATCGCAATTGTAGCAAAAAAGCCGAGCAGCCAATAGAAGCGGGCCCCATCTTTACTCCAGAGATGGATCACCAGCAGTATGACCGTCGAGAGCATCAGTCCGATTCCGAGCAGAATCAGCCAGAGATTACTGTGGGTGGTGTCACGCAATTTGAAGTTGGCTGCTGAGACCGCGATGGAAACCAGCAGGAAGGTCAGACTGGAAAAGAGCGTGATGGTTTCCAGACTGCCCAGCAGCGTAAATCCGCCGGCGAGCAGCGACATGAAGACAATGGCGACCCAGGGGATGCGGGCGTGGGTGCGTTGGGCAAAGATCTCGGGCATGCGTCGTTCCTGTGCCATATCCGCCATCATACGTGAGGCTCCAAAGATCGTGGCATTCACTGCAGAAGAGGTCGCCAGCAGTGCGGCCAGATCAACCAGTACCGTGCCTGCGTGACCCAGTGCCGGGCGGGCGGCGACCGACATCGTGTATTCTTTCGCGGCTTCGATCTGGTCGGGTGTCAAATTTCCGACGGCGACAATCGCAACGCCAAAGTAAATGAATGAGGTGATTAGAATCGAACCGTAGATGCCACGGGGAATATTGGTGTCGGGTTTCTGGGATTCCAGAACCGCGTTGGTGATCAGCTGAAAGCCCTCAAAGGCAACAAAGATCATCGCACCGGCAATAAAGACTGAGGAGACTCCCTGTTCGAAGACTGGGAAAAGGTGATCCTGCTGAATGGAGAATGTGCCTGCGAGGGCGAACAGGCCCAGCAGCAGAACCTTGGTGAATACAATGATGACTTCCGTTTTTCCGCTGGACTGTACTCCCTTGATGTTGATCAGCAGGAAGAACAGCAGCACCCCAATCGAGAGCAGCATCCGTATGATCGTGGAGCCGGCGAAGCCGACCAGGTGGGAACCGTAGATGCCAAACGTGTAAGCATATAACGCGAGCGTCCCGATGTAACCCACAATCACCGTCCAGCCTGCGATGCCTGCGACATTGGGGTACGCGGAAAAGGCGCGGTCCAGATAGGTGAAGCTGGCACCATCACTTTGAAAACCGAGTGCCAGTTTGACGTATGAGTAGCCCGCGGCCAGGGCGACAAAGCTTCCGATCAGAAAGGCCAACGGAGCGGCGTGACCGGATATTTTGACCGCCATTCCCAGCACGGAGAAAATGCCTCCGCCAATCATGCCGCCGACCCCCATGGCCAGCAGCTCTGCCAGGTTCAGTTTTTGTTCGTCGACGTCAGTGGACTCTGTCTGCTGATTAATCGTGTTGCCTCCGGAATATCAGTGCGAATCGGCGACAGATGTCAAACACTCTGACGGAATCGATTCAGTGAATCAGGCGGGCAGCAGATCGGGTGAACTTCGAGGTTACCTGGCATTGAAAGCACGCGGCGTTGAAGTCGGCTTACTCAACTGAAATCTTAGTGAACCCTCAGCTGAAAACAAGTCGGTCGATGAAAAGCGAAGTCGTCCGGTGGAAAACTGCGGCGACTGTGGCTCCAGATGGATCGTTGAGGAAAGGATTACTGAAACACGCTGGTCAGTGGGGGATCAAGATGTTAATCTTTAAACAGGATCTGATTTAAGATCCTCGACTCCCCCATTCTGAGATTCAATCTATTCTAATCGGTGCAGGACATCGGGACGCACTGTCGACGATGGTCTTAGCTCACGTCTGGCAGACGCCTTTTCTGCGCCGGTTGTTTTTCGAACCAGAAAGGAAGTCCGATGTCTCGCAATGTTTCAGAACAGTTGCTGGAGATTCTCATTGAAGCCGGTGTGACCCAGGTGTTTGGTGTGATTGGTGATGCCTTGAATGCGTTTGCCCAGGCGATTCACAAGCACGATGAAGTTGAATGGATCGGTGTCCGGCACGAGGGGAATGCCAGCTATGCCGCGTTTGCCCAGGCCGAGTTGAGTGGAAACCTGGCAGTCTGCGCGGGGACCGTGGGCCCCGGGGCCCTGCACTTGATCAATGGCCTGTATAATGCGAAGCGGGAACGCAGTCCCGTGCTGGCGGTGACGGGGCAGGTGCCTGTTTCACAGATCGGCACCGGGTTTCACCAGGAAGTCGATCTGACGAAAATTTACGATGATGTCTGTGATTTTCAGGCCGTGATCCGTTCTCCCGAGGAAGCACCCCGCTTGATTCAGCGGGCGATCCGGGAAGCGCTCAGTAATGGTTCGGTGAGCCGCATCGAGTTGCCGGCCGATATCGCCGAGATGGCATGTGAGGGGGATGACTATCTCCAGCCGCTGTTCCGTTCCCGGGCATCGCTTGTTCCCGATGACGCACAGGTGCAGCAACTGGCGGAACTGATTCGCACGCACCAGGGGAAGCGGATCTCTATCCTGGCGGGGGCGGGTTGCCGATTGGCGCGGGACGAAGTGATTGCACTGGCTGACAAGTTGCAGGCACCGATTACCCATTCGTTACGCGCCTGTGATATCTTTGATCATGACTGCCCGCACGTGGCGGGACTGACAGGATTAATTGGAAATCCGTCAGGATATCATGCGGTGATGAATACGGACCTGCTGCTGATGCTGGGAACCGACTTCCCCTATACCGAGTATCTGCCGCACGACTGCACCGTGGTGCAGATCGACAGCAGCCTGCCTCGGATCGGTAATCGAGTGGGGGTGGACCTGGGGATTCATGCAGATGTCAAAGCGTCATTGCAGCAACTGTTGCCCCAGGTCGAATCGCAGGGGGCTTCTGAATTTCATGATAAACTTACAGGCAGCTTCAATGACTGGCGGCGTGAGATGCGACAGGCTGCGGATCCGTCCCGCGATCATGAGCCGCTACATCCGCAGATCTTTACCCGTTTCATCAATGAGCACGCCAGTGACGATGCGATCTTCGTCGTGGATACGGGGACGATTACTGTCTGGGCGTCGCGGTACATCTCGTTTCATTCGGATCGGCGGATGATCGGTTCGTTCAACCATGGTTCAATGGCCGTCGGACTGCCCGCGGCACTGGGAGCCCAGTTACTTTTTCCGCAGCGGGAAGTCTGGGCGCTGGTGGGGGACGGTGCATTCACGATGGCGATGCAGGACTGGCTGACGATTGCGAATCTCGGTTTGCCGATCAAAATGCTGGTGCTGCACAATTCGAGCCTGGATCTGGTCAAACTGGAGATGGAAGTGGCCGGCATCGTCCCCGAGAAAGATGTACTCGCGATCGATGTGCCTGATCTGGCCGATTATTCCCGCTGGTGCGGGGCCGAGGGCGTGCGTGTCGAACACGCCGGGGATATTGAAGCGGCGATTCAGAGGGCGAAACAGTCGTCGGGGCCGTTTCTGATCGATGCGGTGGTTACCAATGGCGAACTGTCGATGCCGCCTAAGATCACGATGGAACAGGCGGTGGGCATGGCCGAGAGCAAAGCCAAGCAGGCCTGGATGGCGCTGAGTGGCGATCAGGAACAGTGGAATAACATCAAGGAAGAACTGGCGGCCTACTTTGACAGCAGCGACGATTGAAAGCGGGAAGTGATTGATAACAGGTCGCTCTGTTTTCGGGGAACGTGTTTGCTTTCAAATGAGGGGACAGTATACTGACCAGTGGCACGCGGGTTGAAAAGCCGGTCTCTTGGGATCGGATGTTAACCTGATTGGGAAGACCGACGGTCTTCAATCAAATTTGTTAACCGCTGATCTGACTCGAGGAGCCTCTCATGCGAGTGCGTGCGTCCCTGCTGTGCCTGTGTTTTCTTATGCTTCTGTCCGGTATTCTCTCTGCGGAGGAACCGGCTCATATTGGTTCGAGGCGTGAACTGTTCATTGACGACTGGATGATCGGTAGTCTCGATGGCGCCCGCCAGGAACTGCATCACCCGGTACCCCAGGAAATTGCGATCACCTATGATGCCCCGGCTGAAGGGAACATCAGTTATTATGTCCGCATTTTGAAAGATGGCGACCTGTACCGCATGTATTATCGCGGCGCGCATCACGACTGGAGCAAAGGCAAGGTCACGCATGAGGTCGTCTGCTATGCCGAGAGTGACGATGCAATCCACTGGCGGAAGCCTGACCTGGGGCTGTTTGAATTCAACGGTTCGAAGAAGAACAACATCGTCTGGACGGGAACTGGTGCGCATAATTTCTCGCCGTTTCTGGATACGAATCCCCAGTGTAAAACCGATGAGAAATTTAAAGCCCTGGGACGGGGTAAGGGGGGCCTGTATGCGTTCGCCTCCGCTGACGGGATTCACTGGCGTCTACTGACAGACAAGCCGGTGATCACGAAGGGGGCCTTTGATTCACAGAACCTGGCGTTCTGGGATGAGCACCGTCAGGAGTATGTCGATTTTCATCGCGGCTTTACCAACAAGGTGCGGGCGATTATGACTTGCACTTCGGATGATTTTGTGAACTGGACGCCGCCGAAGTTCATCGATATTAAAAATTCGCCGCAGCAGCATCTCTATACGAATGCGACGATCGCCTATCCCCGGGCACCGCATCTATTCCTGGCGTTTCCCAAACGGTTCGTACCCAGTCGCAAGGCGGCCTGGCACCCGGATCCGAAAAACAATCACCCCGGCGTGAGTGATGGCGTGTTGATGACGAGCCGGGACGGCATGCACTGGAACCGCTGGGACGAAGCGTTCCTCCGTCCCGGGCAGAACCGCGAACGCTGGTGGCAACGGAATAACCACATCGCCTGGGGGATCACGACGACGCCGAGCCCGCTGCCGGGGCACGTGCCGGAACTGTCGCTGTATGCGATTGAGAATTACTACGTCGGCCCCTGCCGCCTGCGACGGTTCACGCTGCGTCAGGATGGCTTTGTGTCGATCAACGCCCCGTTTACCGGCGGTGAGATGACGACGCGGCTGATTACGTTCGATGGTCCCCAAGGAAAAGAAAAAACACCAGTCGAACTGGAGTTGAACCTGTCTACCTCAGCAGCCGGTAGCGTGAAATGTGAACTGCTGGATGCAGAAGGGCAGCCACTTCCCGGGTTCAGTATAAAGGAGAGCGAAGAATTCTACGGCGACGAACTGGACCACGTGATGACCTGGAAAGGGAAAAGCGATTTGAGCCAGTTTGCCGGAAAGCCGATTCGGGTGCGGTTTGTGTTGAAGGATGCGGATTTGTATTCGCTGCGGTTTCGGAACGGGGAGTGAGTTGGGAGGAGAGGAGTAAGGAACGCTTCTCCCCAAGAATATTTAAAATCAAATTATTTATTAGTTCGAAGGGTAAACATGGAACCAATTTATGGCAGAAATGGTAGAACAATTGCATGGCTCAATGGGGAAGATATCCATCACATCAATGGCCAACATGCTGGAGTTTTGAACGGCTCTAATGTATATGGTCATCATGGGCAGCATCTTGGTGTATTTGAAAACGGTTTATTCCGGGATCATAGGGGAGGAGTAGTAGCATTCATAAGTGGTGGAACGGGAGGTCCAATCCTTCCTGTACCAGATGTCGCACCTGTACCGCCTGTTCCCTCAATCCCTCCAGTTCCATCAGTTCCCACTATACCTCCAATTCCTGCAATTCCGAGTTTAGGGTGGGGGATTGAGTGGGATCTTTTTATAAACGCATAGTAAAACGGATTGTAAATATAATTTTTTATCGTAAAGAGACTACGACTGGGCATACTTCATTTTGAAGTCTAGATGGAACACACTTCTTTCAATAATTCTTACTAATAACTATTTTTGATTAATTTATTGGCCATGCTTTAACTGCTAGTTTGGCCAAATCTTTTTGCCTTTTTGAAATCTGTGCAGGTCCCCATTTTGAGCGAGTCACATAAGAGGATATGGCTTTTGTAAGTTGAAACGAGTTACATCTGTCGTATAACAGTAGTGCTTCTTTAATAGATCCGTTACCTCTTTTTGAGTTTAGATCTGGACTAAGTAAGGCGAGGTTTCCTATCCGTCTGACATTTGCGTTGAGCTCGTTTGTGCTGATATCCCATGAATCGTCGGGATTTTGTGGCAATATGTGTTCAAGGCTTCCATAAGACTCGTCATCTTTTCCAAGATGTGGATCGTTTTGACCAGTTTCTGCACGATCAAGGCATTGTAAATAATACCGAGCTAGATGAGTGGTTCGTACTGATGCTACTTCAAATGCAGCCTGAAAGCTCTTGTCTGTCGGAATGATTCTTTTTAGCGATTTGGCTAAATCATCAGCTGTAGTAATATCACCATTAGTGATTTTGATAGCATTTTGAGAGTATGCAGTCTCAAGATTGCCGGTGGGGCCTCCTGCAATTAGAAATCTGACTG
This sequence comes from Gimesia chilikensis, assembly GCF_007744075.1. Classification (NCBI taxonomy): domain Bacteria; kingdom Pseudomonadati; phylum Planctomycetota; class Planctomycetia; order Planctomycetales; family Planctomycetaceae; genus Gimesia; species Gimesia chilikensis. Next base: position 2,325,809 of record NZ_CP036266.1, read on the forward strand.
ACCAGCAGACCGTTTTGGGTAGTAATTTTTTAACCTCCTTCGTGGAGAATTTACTCAACGCAGCTAACAACAATATGCGGATTTGAGATACTCTGAGATTCGATGTAAGAATCCTCACATGCTGTCGGGATTTAGTACCGTGGTTGGACCAATATGGGCTGTTGGGATTTAGTAGTGCTGCGTACAACTCAGCGTGCTCTGAAAGGTGACGAGTAAACGAAATCGCGTCTGCTCTAGTTGAAGTTTTTTGTCTTATCTGTCCAAATACATCACGACTTTTTGCTACTCCATACTGGGAACAGTAAAGATGGTGTATATAGTCACGTGTAATCTCTTTACGTCCTATGGTCTCAAGTGCACCAACCATGTGATGCCACATTCTTTGAGCTTCATCGATCTTTGCACCTGATGAACGAAATAAATGATTTTTTGTTAAATCAGCTATCGATAGGTCAAGCCCTCGATCGTTCATTGTTTCGAAGATCATATGTGCTTCCTCATGATCTTTTACAATCACTACGATAACACGTGCTTTATATTCTATAAAAGACATCCATTTTTGAAGTGTCTCAGTAGTATCTTTGTTGTTCATTCCTTTTGTAATAGACTCTACGAGTTTCTTTGCGACACTACTCGCTTCCTGTAACCTTTTATGTGACTCACGAAGTTCTGTTGTCTTCTTACGATTTTTCGAGTTCCCTTCCGGTCGAACTATATTTTCCTCAAAAAAAGAACGATCCATTTCACTCAATGTGAGATTAAATTGGTCATCTCCTTCTGTGATAGATCTAGGACGAAAAAGAAATTTCTCTGTGATCAAGGTTACTGCGCGGTCCTCTCCAATTGATTCTGCTAGATCTCTCATTGCGGCAAATAATATAGCCGTTGTAGCTAGCCGTTGCTGGCCATCTACAATTTCTAATTCGCCATAATCGACTTTGCATGCGATGATGGATCCCAAAAAGTATGAATCCGCATGATCGTTTATCGCGCGCCTTAGGTCATCAAATAATTCCTGTACGTGATTTTTTTTCCAAGAATATTCTCGTTGATATGAGGGAACACGCAAAACATGAGTATTTAGTAAGCTACCGAGGGCGGCATCAGGGAGAACATCAGGCATTCTATTCCTCTTTAAGAAATTAGTAAGGATGAGGTATTGTTGTTGCTAGGGGAAAGCAAAAGGTGTCGGATATCTTTCCAGTTCATGGATCTCTCTTTTAATTTCTCACCGCACGCTTATAGACTGCCATTGTTCCCGAGTAGGAGACGAGTTCCCAACCGTCGGCTCCCTGTTGATTTAAAAACTGTTCGAGGGCGGCTTTGATGCCTGCATTCGAGATCTCGCCGGCTGTTTCCAACTCCCCTAATTTCACGCTGGCATCCGCGATTTTGTATTCCCAGGCTGGTGCGGATTTCACAGCCGCTGCCTGTGCGACGGGGGGAGGAGTTTGTGAAAAGAGAATCGCAGCGCAAACGATGAGTGCAAGTGCTGTGAAGAGGATGCGGTGAGACGTCATTGGATTATCTCCTGAAAACAAAGTGAATGCTGATCGTGACTGAAGGACAAAATACGGAATTTCTTTCTGTCTTACACTAGCATTGTTTTGTATAGTGTCAACCAGGCGCTGAATCCGGTTGGCCTGGCAGGCTGACTCAGGGGAGAGATATCGAAGACATTCTGTGTCGGTAGGACACATACTTAATGGCCGGGCCAGGGGGAAACGCGATGGGACTGTTTGATTTTCTGAAACGCGAACCGGAACCGACGCCTGACGATGAAGGGCCCTCGCCGCACTATGTGTTTGCGCATTATGCCTTGCGACAGATTGCGCTGGCGGAACCGCTGCAGTTGCTGGCGATCGCAGCTTCGCCCGATGCCGGTTCCTTTATGGAGGCTTTGCTGAAAGATGTGGTCGAGCAGTGTGGACGTGAGGCGGGGTTTGACGCTGCGGAAATCAAATTACATCCACTGCGGTTGAACGACTATCCCTGCGTGGTGATTGAGATGCCGGAACCTCAGGAAGCCGCGGAAACGTACATGATGGCCGTGCTGGTGACCATCGATCTGGCTGCGGACCCGCCCCCCGATCCGGATCAGGTGACGGCCCATTATTATACGCTGGAAAAAAGCGTCTCCCTGCCTGACGGTCCCCGGACCGTGCTTGCGGGATGGGACAAACAGCGTCATATGAACTTTGGCGAAGGCCCCGAACCCACGGTGGAAGCCTTTGTAGAAGCACTCAGCGAGCGGGACTGAGGTGAGCTGGATTTCTCCTGCAGATGACATACGGGGTATTAAATATGGCACAAGTCGCATTGATCCTGGAAGATTTTGGGACGCTGAAAGTCGAGGTGATTCGCGCGCTTCGTACATTTTGCACCTCAAGTATTTCGGATGTGACCGCTGCTGTAGCAGCTTCAAGCCCGTTGTTTGTAAGTCCTCTTTTCAACCGAGATCATCCGGAATTCCCTGTGCAGCTTCTGTCATTTATAGATTGGCTTGAAACGAACTCGCTGCCTTACAGAGCCTATCAGGTATTGGATGATCAACATTTTGACGCTGATCAGTGCGACAGGTATTACGTCCTGACTGCATCACGGTTGAAGAATATTATTTCGACCCGGGTTGATTCTCTGGAACAGCAACGGAAGCTGGGACGCTTGCAGGAAGGAATTGAGGACTAGATGCGATTCGAAACTGACGGCAAGATATCATTGTGGCTATTCCAAGAGACTGCAGATGAAGATCTCGATGACGATATTTTAAAGACGCAATTCGGTATCACGACCTATGATGAGGACATGCTGGAAGTGGGAGGATCAGATGAATGGAAAATGACTCCGCTCAGAAAAGTTTTTGAGCCAATGTCATATTCCGCATCCTGGGTAGAAGATGCTCTCGCCAGCGCAAAGGAACTGGGAATCAAGAAATGTCGGAGGGCATTCTTGATTCTAAATTTTGCTTACGATCCGCAGAAAGTACAGAATCCCCTTCCTGCTGACCCGGTTTTTCTCGGAGTATTTGATTACGCAGATGACGACTAATTTTAGCAGAGGACTTTAAGCTTAAAGAAGTGCCTGCTGTTTTTCCTGTAATCAATCGAGAGTCCTCAGAATTCAAAATGATCAAGTCTTCCTGAGAGGGTATACTGCTCCATTACTCATTTTCCTGTTTGCTGGGTTCACCTGGTTGATAAGGAAAATGACCTTGTGCGTAACTTTCTGCGAGCTGCTTCACGAAGGGATGATCACTCTGATTTTGCTGTGCGTTGAAAATCAGTTCCAGATCGTCTGCGACGTAGGATGCGATCTCATGCTGATCAGTGGCTTGTGAGACAGCGATGAAAATCTCTTTGAGCTGCGTGGGAGGTGGACCCTCCGGTATTTCCGCTCTGGCAGAGAGCCAGGCAGTGCTGAACGGACTGGCGTCGCGGAGGTCAAGCAAGTCATTCAGGCGTTCGCAGGAGAGTTGATTAAACTCGTTTACCAGCGTCTGGAGATCAACATTCAAGCTATTCTCAATCATGTGTTTTACCTGTTCAGAGAAGGATCCCGGGAATCAGAATGACAGAGCTTACTCCCGTTTCAGAGGTGCAACAAAAGCGTTATCGGGGGTCTGGTTTTCCGGCGGTGCGCTGCCAATAAAGCCTGGTCGTGAGGGGGCAGGAGAGACATTGGGTGGTTTTGCGAATGATTCGACGTTGCCGATTTCCAGCAGCCAACTGTCATTACCTCGGCTCACGTTTAATGAGTATTCATGAAGTTTACCGTCTACTGCTGTGCCATACCAGCTGATTGAGTCAAAGCCCGTCGGTACATTTTCGTAGGGCGTTCCCTTCCAGGTTTCCCCGACGTCGGTGACCAGGTTCTGATACATCGGGTTGTGGCGGCGTTCTGGAATACAAAATGTCTTGATGTCATCCAGCGACCAGCGGGCTTCCAGTGCAGAGGTGACTTCCGCGGGGGAGGTCAACTTCGGCGGCGTCTCCGTTGTCACAGCGGAGGTCTCATTGGTCGGTGGTTCAGGGGGCGCCGGTCTGCAGCCCCAGATCGTGAGCAGTATTGCCAGGTTCAGCATAAGCTGGCACATGTTTCGATCACGGAACATCGGATTGCTTTCTGAATTCGCTTCTTAAAAAATGCTTCCAGCTGAAACTGGCTGATAAATCCCCGTTGAAAACTGATGGAAACCTTGGAAAGTCTGCCTGCTTCATTTAGGATGGGGACTGTATTTCTGTTTATTTTTACACAGGCGTTCTATTATCACAAGCGATCGGATTCAGAAATGTTCTCGTCTATCAATCGTTAAATTCTCAGTCACCTGCTCGCGGTGCGCCCCAAACTGCACTCGGGGTTATCCGTTATTCTGCAGGTCGTCTTCAGACTCATAGAAGAGATCTGCGTGCTCTCTTAAAAAATCTGGATCGATCCAGACTTCTCCCACATCGCCTGGCTCAAGTTTAACATCATCCAGGCTGAATGGTTGAAGGTCGGAAAGGAACTTTTCAAAGCTGTCTGACAATTGAATCAACTCAGCTGTTTCATGATCCCAGAATAATACCGTCTCCCGACCATTCAAATCTAAAATGACGTAGTTGCCGCCTTCAGCAAATGCAAAGGGAAATGCCTGCGGTGAAAGATTCTCGATCAACGCTCTTTCTTTGAGAATCAATTGGGCCAGAATGAATTCATTCACTCCAGAGTTGTTGGTTTCATCAATCTCAAAAAGATTAGATTCCGGTTCAGCACCATCATATTCTTTTAGAAAATCTCTGAAGCTGTCTGGTAATTTAACACCAAGCGTCTTTTCTAATACAAACAGGTCGTTTGCAGAAGCAGCACGAGTTTTCGCTATTTTGATAACCACGAATTGGGTTCTCCATTTCGTAAGGAATTCATGCGGATAGAAACCTGGATTCTCAGATGTTAAACGATGACGAAATACGCGTCGACTGATACAAGCTGTCAGACCAGGGACCAGAATCAGGGGACAGCCACGATTCTCAGTCTCAGCCCCGCGATGATAAAAGGGATGAGTGCAACGACAGTCTGATAGCGATCATTGTGCAGCGAAGGTGAATCAGATTGTGAGTCCGATGGATCTTGCATAGCCGGCGTGGTTTCGATTCTGTGAATCACAGGTGATTTTCCTGACTGGTCTCAGGTGGTACCTCGAACAGAATTTCCTTCAGTTTAACAAGCTTAGTCTGACTGGGTGAGTTTCAATATTCTTAAAGTGCGAGTTTGGTTTCTGGATCTGAGGTGCCGTAGACCGTGATTACGATGCTGGGTAAATATTTGTTTACAGGTTATTGCGGAGCCGGGGTCTGGGGGATATGATGGGAACAGGCAGGATAAGGTTGGGGGATTGCACAGTGTAGCTATGCTTTCCAGATGGCTGGAAGCTGGTGAAGGCGGCCCCATTTACTGATGGCAAAACTGTTACCGACTTTGAGTTCCCTTTTTAAGACCCATCAGGAGGTCCTCACATGTACCGTTGTCTGATTATTGTATTTACATTGGCCGTCTTGTCGGTCGCCTGTATCGCAGAGGCCCAACAGGGAAATCGACCTGTCGCGCGTGAGCAATGGCGGGCGATTTATCTCCGGGGCAAAAACGTAGGCTACGTTCACGATGCGGTTGAAACCGTGGACCGGGACGGAAAACAGGTCGTCGTGAATTCGCATACATCTGTGGTGAGCGCTTCCGGGAATCCTGACGACAGTCGTGCCAGAGTGATGATTCAGACTGATGAAACCGTCGATGGCAAAGTGCTGTCTTATCGTTACCAGGCACAGAATCCGCCGCTGGTCAACGTTCTCAAACAGGGACGTGTGACCGATGGGCAAGTGCGAATTCAGACAGAAACGAATGGCCAGACGTTGACCAAAGTCAGACAGATTCCAGCTGACGTGAAAGGTCCGGCTTATGCAGACCGTTTGATGTTGGATCAGCCTTTAAAAGCGAATGAATCGAGGGTCATCACCACGTTCGATCCGAGGTCTGCCCAGGTCGACACAATCCGTTTTGAAGCACGTCAATTTGAAAACGTGTTGCTGCAGGATGGTAAAGAACGACGCCTGTTGCACGTGGTCGTTTCACACAGCATCACTCCCAGCCTTGTCATTCATGAATTCCTCGATGAAGCGGGTGAGACCTGGAAAACCACGATTCCTGCGCAGGACATGGTCGTCTATACCACGACTCGAGACGCAGCCATCAAGCTGTTCGGCGATGTGGAAAATCGCTGAGCGGCCTGTGATCCATTCTTCTGCGAGCCACGCTTTGAACAGCGTGGCTTTTTTTGTGCCTGTGGTTTGGTGACAACCTTGCGAATGTCATGGTCATTTCCCTGTCTGATATATCAGAGGCGGGCATTCTTCCATTTTCGCATTGCAATCCAATTCCGCTGCGATACAGTAAACTCGAGTAACGTATACGAATGTATTGGCGGTGCGTCTGCAGGATTCGGTTCTGGAAATTAAAGGATGAATACTGATGCAGAGAACATTCTTCTTTCACATGTTGTTTCTGGGTTGCTTATTCCTGGTTGATCCGACGGTTGGGGTTGCTGCTTCCGCTCCGGGCTGGTCTCCTCTGCAGGCCACGGGGGAACCGAACGCGCTTAAGGCCGGTGATCAGAAGACCGCCTGGGCCACACTGGCGCAGGATAAGGGAGACGAGTGGCTTCAGCTGGAGTACAAGACGCCCGTTGAAGTAAAAGCGGTGCGGATCTATGAGAACTTTAATCCCGGTGCAGTCAGTAAAGTGACGGCGTCGGACAAGGCAGGAAAGGAAGTCGTGATCTGGGAAGGGCAGGAAACAGTCAGGCCGGCGCCGACTGTTTTTGAAGTGAGCGCCAATGCGAAAGTGGTTTCCAAGTCGCTCAAGATCTATCTCGACACCCGACGCGTCAAAGGCTGGAATGAAATTGATGCAGTCCAACTGGTAGGCAGCAATGACAGCAAGCAGTGGGCCTCGCAGGCATCGGCCAGCAGTTCGTATGCAGAGCGCGGCGGCTCTCAGGAAATCACATTGGCAGCGCTGCCTCCCTCAGTGGTCAAGACGGTACCCCAGGCTGGCAGTACCGATGTTGATCCGGGGCTGAAAGAAATAGCGGTTACCTTCAGCAAGGACATGATCACCGAACGGATGTGGGCCGTCGTGCAGATCTCGTCGGAACACTTCCCTAAGGTTGGCAAGGGAATTCATTACCTGGATGACAAACGCACGTGCGTGATTCCCGTCGACCTGGAACCGGACAAGACGTACGTGCTGTGGTTCAATCGGGGACGCTTTAACAGTTTTCGCGATACCGAAAATAACCCCGCGATTCCGTATCTGCTCGTGTTCAAAACACGATCTGAATGAGCTGAGACTGAGATTCGTTTTATCGAATGGATCAGTCTGACATGTGTGAACTTTGATGAGTTCATGGCGCGCTGCTAAAGCGGAGAATGGACTCTCTTATCCAGAACGGGGGAACGGGACGGGAGTGCAAAACAGTCCTTAAAGCTCATTTTCTGCGCAGTTGAATCTCAACATTGCAGAATATTTTTTTAATGGGGGAATTTCCCCATTAAACTTTTGAACGAGCAGACAAGTACTATGCAGATCATTTCTTGCGAGTAGGGGGTGGAAATCTATCTGCCCCGTATTTCGTAGTCAAAGTATCACCATTCATTTCGCTCAAAAATTGAAGAACAGTCTGTTCTACCCTGATTCATAATGCACCAGATCCAGCTCATTCTGCATGGAAATTCCTCTCCGGGAAAGAAGCCTTATCTGTTCCCGATACCCGGGGACTATGTGCATTTATTGCGAACCTATCAGATACATCTGGGCGAACACCTGCAGTCTCTGATCCAGGTTGATCAGCAGGAAACTCCGACCATCGCGGTTTTGAATTCGAACAGCACGCGGGACCGGGAATTTTTCCGGGCCCTCAGATCGGATTTGATTGAGCTGACGGATCAGAGCGAGCCGGTACAGGCATCAGAATCTTCATCAGATTCTCAGGTGGCACTGGATCGGTCGAATTTTAGTAGTGATGATCAAGAGACGCTCCAGCAGTTCATTGAGTGGTGTGCAGAAAATCATCGCACCCTGATCACGATCTTATTCGATAACGATTTTTTTAATATTACCTGATTATTTTGTTTTATTGTTTATTCAGCGGAGTTTGATTGTGGATCCCCACTTCCAGGTATTAAGACTGCGTACGCAAGTCTATTTTTCTACGTTAAGAGAGTTGCCCGAACAGCAGAAGCAGGAGCCGGTCGATATTGTGACGGCGTCTAATTTTAATCACCTGGTCGATGATCTCTCGTCATTTGCCCCCTCGATTGAGTTAGCCTTACCCGCAAAAATTGACATCGAATCTTTAAAACAGGAGCCGGTCAGTTACCGCGTGCTGGAAGAACTGGAGCATGAGATTCTCGAACTGATGCCTGAAATGAGATAAGCGGATTCAGATCACTTCAGTTATGGAGGAAGTAGCGGAAGCCGAAAATCGGACCGTTGTCAGATGGGAGGGGACGGCTATAGTCTTTATACCTAAGCACAAGAACCGATTTTCAGGAGCTGGATATGTTTGGCTGGTTGCGACGCGATCCCCGGAAAAAGCTGGAACAGGCTTACGCGAAAAAAATGGAGCAGGCTCGCGATGCGCAGCGGAATGGTGACATTCAGGGATATGCCAGCCTGGTTGCTGAATCAGAAGAGATCCTGCAGGAAATTGATCGCCTGACAGCACAGCAGGTTGGTTGACCAGCCACGCGGGGTGACTGGTCAACGCGTGACTCAAGCGATGATTTCCTGGACGACCTTGCCGTAGATGTTGGTCAGACGAAAGTCGCGGCCGCCGAAACGGTAGACGAGCTTCTTGTGATCCAAGCCGAGCAGGTGCAGCATGGTTGCGTGCAGATCGTGCAGGTGGACTTCTCCCTCGACCGTTTTATATCCCAGGGCATCGGTGGCACCGTGGGTGAGTCCCCCTTTCGTGCCGCCACCGGCGAGCCAGGCGGTATAGCCCGTGGAGTTGTGATCGCGACCCAGGGTCTCTTTACCGGAGAGGATCTGGGTTTCGGGCTGGCGTCCGAATTCACCACTCCAGAGGACCAGCGTTTCATCCAGCAGGCCGCGCTGTTTGAGGTCGGCCAGCAGAGCGGCGATCGGTTTGTCGATCGTCTCGGCTTTCGATTTGAATTTGTCGAGACCGCTGTGGTGATCCCAGCCGGTGGTACTGACTTCGACAAAGCGGACGCCGGCTTCGCTCAGACGACGGGCCAGCAGGCACTGGCGGGCGAAGTCGTCGGTGGATTTCTCGTCGACGCCGTACATGTCGAGCGTGGCTTTCGACTCGCGGCTGAGGTCCATGACCTCGGGAACCGCGTCGCGCATCTGTTCGCTGAGGTTGAGCGAGTCGATCACGCCGCGGACGTCGGCGGTCTGGCCCAGCAGTTCCTCATTCATTTTCTGCGCGAGGGCCAGGGCGGTGCGTTCCGGGTTGGCGGCCAGTCCGTGCTGCGACTGCAGGTTGCTGATGGACGCGGTCTGGATGGATTGACCGGACCAGCCGAGCCGCGTGGCCTGGAAGGTACTGGGGAGAAAGGCGCTGCCGTAATTCGCGGGACCGCCGAAGGTGCGGGTCGGCTTGATGGTGAAGAAGCCAGGCAGGTTCTGGTTTTCGGTGCCCAGTCCGTAGAGCACCCAGGCGCCCATGGAGGGCCGCTGGAATTTGAACTCGCCGGTATGCAGCATGGGGATGGCGATGGGATGGGCGCGACTGGGGCCGGTCATCCCGTTGAGCATACAGAGTTCGTCGGCCTGTTTCGCCAGGTGCGGGAAGGCTTCCGAGATCCACATACCGCTCTCGCCGTGCTGTGCGAAGTCGTACAGCGGGGCCAGCAGTTTCCCCTTGTTCTGGCCCTTCTTGCCGCCGTTGGCTTTGAGCTCGGGCTTAAAGTCGAAGGATTCAAACTGCGAGGGGCCGCCGTTGATGAACAGGAAGATAACCCGCTTCGCTTTGGGGGGGAAGTGAGCGATGCGGGGAGAGAGCAGACCGGCCTGGCTGGTCTGAGCAACGAGTTCGGTCAAAGCGAGTCCACCCACGCTGCAACTGGCTGCCTTGAGCCATTGACGTCGTGACAGTTGTGTATTTGCTGTTTCGTGTTTCATCGGAGCTGATCTCCTCAATGAGTTTGCCAGGAAGGAGTGGGGAGGGAGGATTTAACGGGCATCGACCAGGAACCGGAATTCCGCGGTCATGAACAGGGTCTGGAACCAGGCGGCCCAGGCGTCGACTTCAACGGTTTTACTTTGGGGATCGCTGGACTCACGAACCTGCTGCACGAGTTGCAGGGCTCCGGTGCGTTCTTCGGGTGTGGGAGTGCGACCCAGAGCACGCCGCATGGCGAGGTCGACCCGGGAGGCATCATCTTTCAGCTGCTTGTCAGCCAGCAGTCTCTGGGCGGCGTGTTGGGCCTGATCGGTGATGAACTGCGAATTCCGCAGGTAGAGGGCCTGCGCGGGGACGTTCGTGACGGCCCGGGTTCCGCTCACCAGACTGGGGGAGGGGAAGTCGAACAGGTCAAACAGTTCGGGAACGTAGTCGCGAACGACTGGCAGGTAGACGCTGCGCTGATTGCTGGGCGGCTGCAGTTTTTCCAGGGGAATACTGCGGGCCAGCTTGTCGCCCAGTGGGGTCACGGTTGAGCCATTTGGGCGGTCGATGATGAGTTGGCCGCTGACGGTGAGAATCGCATCGCGGATCGCTTCGGCTTCGAGACGTCGGGGTGTGGCCCGCCAGAGCAGGTGGTTTTCGGGATCGATTTCCAGGTTGGTCGGGTCGGGCGTGCTGCTCAACTGGTAGGTGCGGCTGAGCACGATCTGGCGAATCATGCGTTTGGTGGACCAGCCTTCCTGCATGAACTTAAGGGCCAGGTCGTCGAGCAGTTCCGGATGACTGGGTTGTTTGCCAATCAGGCCGAAGTTGTCGACGGTGGGCACCAGGCCGCGTCCGAAGAGGTGGTACCAGATGCGGTTGACCATCACGCGGGCGGTGAGCGGGTTCTGCTCACTGGTGATCCATTGGGCCAGTTCCAGGCGTCCGCTGTGTCCGGCGGGAATCTGCGGCGTGTTGTCGATCTGGATGGCACTCAGGAAGCCGCGGGGAACGACGTCCCCTTTTTCGCGGAAGTCGCCCCGCACGGCGATGTAAGTGTCGGCGGGTTTCTTGCGGTCCCGGGCGGTCATCGCGTACTGCGGCCGGGGAGCGGGATTCTTTTTGAGCTCCGCGACTTTGGTTTTGAGTGTGGTGACTTCACTGGTCAGCTGAGTCACCTGCGCGTTGGCTTTCTCGAGTTCCGCTTTTTTCTTATCGACATCGGCCTGAGATGGACCCTGGAGGGCATTGGGATTCTTGGGATCGACGACGGTCGTGGCGATCAGTTGTTCGTACTTCTGATGTGCAGACGCGGCCAGTTTCTGGGCATCCTGTGCTTTTTTGAGGGCTGCCGTCTGTGTGGTCAGTTTCTTTTCCGTTTCCTGCAGCTGTTTCTCATACGCTTCGGCAGCGGCGTGCAGGGCCGGTCCGTTCTCGCCGAGGGGGAGCAGATCGGTGGGGGTATTGCTGTATTTCTGCTTGATGGTGCCGTACATCGGTTCGGTGCTGAGGAAGATCCCCGCCAGAGAATAATAGTCGGCGGTGGGAATCGGATCGAACTTGTGGTCGTGACAGCGGGCACAGGAGACAGTCAGCGCCAGCGTGGCCCGGCAGACGGTGTTGATCTGATCGTCGACAATATCCATGCGGAATTCGGTTCCGCTGGAGTTGTGCCGTTTGGGACCGCAGGAGAGGATACTGGGGGCGATGTTGCGGGCTTCGATCGCTGCGGGAGATTCATGGGGTTGGGCCGGCAGCAGGTCTCCGGCGATCTGTTCCCGCAGAAAGACATCGTATGGTTTGTTCTGGTTGAAGGAATCGATGACGTAGTCGCGGTAGGGCCAGGCATGGGGGTAAGTGAAGTTGAACTCCATGCCGCTCGATTCCGCGAAACGGACGACGTCCAGCCAGTGACGTCCCCAGCGTTCACCGAACTGAGGGGACGCGAGCAAGTTGTCAACGAGCTTTGCCAGGGCGTTGGGTGATTTGTCCTGCAGGAAGGCGTCGATCTGCTCGGGGGTGGGAGGCAGGCCGATCAGATCAAAGTAGACGCGGCGGACCAGCGTCAGACGGCTGGCATCTTTTGCCGGCTTAACGCCTTTCTGTTCCATTGCAGAGAGAGTGAAGCCATCGATGACCGCGTCGCGGGGCCATTCGGTCTGATTGACGGCAGGGGGCGCGACTTTGCGGGGTGGTACGAAGGCCCAGTGATTTTGAGCTTCCTGGTAGCGCTGTTCTTTAAGCGTGGGGCCGGTCTCTTGGCGGGTATCGGGGCAGCCGAGTTTGATCCAGGCTTCGAACGCGTTGATGACGTCGTCCGAGAGCTTTTCTTCGGGGGGCATGCCCGAGACGCCGTCCTCATGACGCAGCATGCGTAACAGAGAACTGTGTTCCCTATCGTGGGGTTTGATCATCGGTCCGGTATCACCGCCACGCAGCATGCCGGAAGGGGAGTCGAGTTCCAGGCCGCCTTCGATACTCTCGCCTGTTTTGGAATGGCATTCGTAGCAGTACTTGACGAGCACCGGTTCGATTTTGGATTCGAACAGCTGCTGGCCCTTATCAGAGGGCGTGGCTGCAGAGGCCGGAAAAGCAGACACGGCCAGTGTGAGTGTCGAAACGAGACAAATCAACCAACGGTTCATCATCGCCGCCTTTCGTCATGTCTGTGGTGGGCAGGAAGCGGGCTGCCGACATGGAAGCAGACCACTTTTCAGGTGGGATTTCGCATTGTTATGAGGCTGCCGGTCAGCACCTCCGGCAGTCTCATGAATATTTATTATAAACAATAAGATCTATATGTCCATAATATCGTCACGATTTAGAGGGAAAATCGAAAAAATGACCGCGAAAAGGGGGGTTTTCCGCAAAGTGGAGGCAAGTCAGACTGTATTTTCTACCACGAAATGCACGAAAGACACGAAAATCTGTCTTCAGAAGTCGTTCTTTTGCGAGTCGAATTCCGGGCAGTCTCTGGTTTACTGGTGTTCCAGTTGGAATGGCTCGTTGCGTGCATTGTCGGGATTGGAGTCTTCGATGTATTTTCTGTGTTTGACATCAATGACAGTGAAAGGGGCATTGGGACCTGTGCCCCAGGTAATGCGGTAGACGCCTTCGTCCTCTTTTTCCACAGAGGGTACGGTTTCGACGTCGATATTGAGCGGACCGAGTGTGCGCGATTGATAGCTTTGATAGGGGGCGTCAGCAAAGAGTATGTAGAAATATGTCTCCTCTGGGGCAGGGCCACCATAGAGACGGAGATCGTAGCGTGAATCAGGAATCTCGATTTCGGGCCCCATGGGTATCGCGGCGTCTCCAAGGATGGGGGGACGAAAGATGAGCAGCAGAAACAGCAGCGCCAGGGCAGTGCCTACCATTAGTACGGGGAGTGAAAGAACGACAAAGACGATATAAGCAAAGCGGGTACGAGCCATGGGCGAATTCCTGACAGCGTCGCTGTGGGAGAACCACGAATTGTATGCAGGTCATGAACAAGTCTGTTTACAGGCACTACTCTTTAGAGAGAGCTGCTGTCCGGTTTATTCCGGGGAAATCAGAATTTCCGTGGTTGCTTGTATGACCTATGGTGCGAACCAGACGAGGAGATTGACGAATTCGAAATCGTCGAGGTCTTTCAGGCATTTCACGGAGGTGATGGTGATTTCATTCTCGCCGAGACGCAGCCAGTTCGGATTGCAGGGGAGAACCAGTCGGTCGAAGGAGCCGTCGTCGGGAGACGGTTTCAGTCCTGCGGTCAGCAGGTGACCGTTGATGTGGATCTGAGGTCGGCACTGAATGCCTTTGGCCATGAGGGTGATGGCAGCCCGGGGAATTCCATTCGGATACTGTCGGGCTGAAATTTCGAACCGGGCCCGGTAGGTTGCGCCTGCGGTGGGACGCTGGAACTGGCTGTTGACTTTTCCTTCGAACTGATCATCGCCGAGATGATGGACGACGGGGTTCTCTTCGATGGCAATCACGCGTTCCGTTTTGGCACGCAGCGCAAAATCGAGGCGGCGGGGTTTCCCACTCGATCCGGTCACTCTCAGGTTCTGTGACTGGGGCAGGTAACCGGGTCGGGCGGCGCTGACTGCGACATTATCGGGAGTCTTCGAAAGTTTCAGTTCATAGGTGCCTTGCTGGGAGGTCCGCGCTACGAGGGATCGGCCATCGGGCAGGTCCACGCGAATTGTCGTGGCTGCCAGCGGTCGTCCAGTCTGGGAATCGCGGACAATCCCGCGGAGGAGGTCATCCGGCTGCATCGACGCGGGGCGTTCAACCTGGGGCGCGGATATGGGGGCTGGCGTTGATTTGCGCAGGTTCGTTAACGGAGTCCGCGCCGCCAGATGCTTGCCTGCGGGAAGAGTCAGTTTATCAGATGCTGAACTGAGATCGGTGACGGATGGTGAGGCCGGTCCGGGCTGACCCTGGTCCATATTCAGCGAGGGACGCTGCAGTGGTTGTCGTTCCACAGTTCCTGTTGCGGAGCGGGGACGTGGAGACCGAGCGGTCTCTGCCCGAGAAAATGTTTTCGGCCGCGATTCGGGACGGGCCTCTGCGCTGGGAAGATCTTGCGGGGAAGATGAAACGTCGGGTGCGGGAGTCGAGTGCTGCTTGGAAGATTCGGTTTGTGCCCGCTCGGCCTGGGGCAACTTGCTTACTGCCGAGGTGTGCGGAGAGATCGCCATATTATCTGCGAGCAGACTAGTCTCCTGGTCTGGTTCGATCTGTCGGGGGAGCGAGACGGTGTCCGCGGAGAGGCGGTCCCGCTCGGTTCGATTCCGTTCCGGTTTGAGTGGCGTGATGCTTTCCTGCCAGAGTCGGGCATCGTTCAACGTTGATGAATCGGAGGGCGTTGGTTCCGTGTTGTCGTTGCTGATCTGTCGAATCGCGATTGGATCTGATTTGACAATCGGTTCCGGCTGGGCCGGCGAGTTTTCGACCACGGTGACCCAGCCGAGACCCAGGCAGAAGTGGATCAGCAGGGAAAGGTAAAACGACTTGGACATGGAGTGCCGATTACCCCAGCGGGTGCCCCAGAGAGTCAGCCAGTCGATGGTCACGAAGAGAATGCAGAAAATCAGCGCCCCGCGGAGCACCGTCTCGATAATCGAGGCCTGTGGTCCGCCGCTGATCAGATCCAGGATGTACTGCCACCATTGTGCCATGGAGTATCTCATCCGCGTGATTATTTGCTGCCAGGTGAGCCGCTTACGGGGAGCGCGAAAGCCGCCGACCTGAATTCGACCCACAATCAGAGGCGGCTGCAATTCTGACAGGGGGAAATGGGGGGGCAGGGATTTCAGTTGGAAACAGAGTTCGTTGTGCAGATCTCCCCGGTGTGGGGGAATTATATCCCTCGAAGCCCTGTTTTTCTATGTTATTCTTGCCTGTACTGTCTGACGTCGGTCTATCCCCTTTTAAATTCCCGGGTTCGTGATGACTGGATGCGAGACAAGCCTGTGGTTGTCAGGTATAATCGAGATCTCATGGTTATCCGCCTGACCAGCGGTCGCTCCGGTAGAGATCGTCCGTTTTTCCATGCTTACATTGAAAGGGATCCGTCTGTGAAATCATTCCAATTTGCTGCAGCTGTGTTTGTCCTGTGCTGTTCTTCGCTGGTCTGGGCCGATGAACGGGGGACGTTGATTTTCGAAGATGATTTCGAACGGAGTGAATCACAGGAGCAGAAGGATGAGATCGGCAAGGGCTGGGGGACGAATAGTCGCAGCCGGGCGAAGGGGAACAAACAGGTCGACCTGCGCGACGGTGCGATGTATATCTACATTCATGAGACAGCCGACCACGCCGTTTCGGTGACGCATCCTGCCGAATTCAAGAATGGCGCGGTTGCCCTGCGGTTCATGCTGGAAGATCCCAAAGACAGCCTGGGACTCAATTTTGCTGACCTGAAATACAAACCGGTACACGCCGGTCATCTGTTTGTGGCTAAGATCAGCCCCAAAAATCTGATGATCACCGACCTCAAGACCGGCAACATGGATCTGAAAATTCGCGATCAGCGGAAAGCGGGCACTCTGTCTGAGGAACATAAAGAACTGCTCAAGACCAAAACCAAACGGTTCCCGCTCAAACTGGAGACCGGCAAGTGGTATGACCTGCTGGTGAATGTGGAAGGAGACCGGCTGACTGTTTCCATCGACGGGAAAAAGGTCGGCTCTTTTGCCTCTGAGGGGATGGCCCACCCGACCAAGCGGTTGCTGCGACTGGCAGTGCCCCGCAAGGCAGTGGTAGATGACGTCAAGATTTACTCACGCGGAGAGAAGTCGTAATTCAGCCCGGATGAACCGGTTCCGGTGAGAGGGATTCTCGGGGAACGTCGCCCCTTGTTTTGGGGGTATCCCCGGATTCCGGGCGAGTCCGTTCTTGACCCGCAGTGAGTTTCTGACGATAATTAACAAATCAACCCGCGCTTATGTAAGGTTGATGTTTAGAGTCTCATTCCAGTAATCCCGCGAGTCCCTCCATGAACCAACGACCGTCCCGCATTATGACTGACTGTTCCGGAATCACACGTCGCAATTTCGTGCAGGCGGGCGCATTGGGGGCAGGCGGTTTGTGTCTGGCGGATCTGCTGAAGCTCAAGGCGGAAGGGGCCGTTTCGTCGAAGCAGCAGGATACCAGCGTGATCCTGTTCTGGTTGAGCGGCGGTCCGGGACATATGGAGACCTGGGATCCCAAGCCCGAAGCACCTGCAGAATACCGGGGACCCTTTCAGCCAATCGCGACCAGTCTGTCGGGCGTCCAGTTCAGCGAACTGATGCCGGGACAGGCGAAACTGGCCGAGCACCTGGCTGTGCTGCGAACCGTGAATCACGGGACCGGCGACCATACCAAGGGAAATCACTGGATGCTGACCGGCTTTGAAGGTCCTGCCTTCAACGCACCCGACAATCGGGTGCAGCGACGTCCTTCGATTGGTTCCGCGGCTTCGTTCCTGCGTGGTGCCCGGCAGGAAGGGATGCCCCCTTATGTGGGAGTGCCTCACCTCCGTGGGGGGACCGATAATCTGTTTCATTATTCATCGTACATTGGTGGCGGTTTCGATCCGTTTATTGTCAATTCCGATCCGAATACTTCCAGCTTCAGCGTGCAGAACCTGACGCTGGCCCGCGGCCTGACGGTTGATCGACTGAAGAACCGGCAGGAGCTGTTGAGTTCGCTCGACCAGCTGCCACGGCGACACGAGAAGCTGATTCGCGACCTGGACGAGCACCAGCAGAAAGCCTTTGATCTGCTGTATTCGAAAGGCGTTCGTTCTGCGTTTGATATTGAAGACGAACCGGCGGCGGTTCGCGACAGCTACGGACGGCATACATTCGGACAAAGTGCACTCCTGGCACGGCGTCTGGTGGAGCATGGTTCCACGTTTGTGACCGTCAACTGTGTCCCCTGGGATCATCACGGTTCTGCGGGACGTCTCCGCACCGAAGAAGGGGCCCGCAAACTGATTCCACCTCTGGACGCCGCGATCTCCGGATTGATTCGCGATCTGATCGACCGCGGTCTGTATGAGAAGACACTGGTGGTGGCGATGGGCGAATTTGGACGCACGCCCCGAATTAACCAGCATGCAGGACGCGACCACTGGGGGCGGACCTTCAGTGTGATGATGGGCTGTGGCGGAATGCGGATGGGGCAGATCATCGGCCGTTCCAGCAGCCGCGGTGAAGATGTCGTCGAACGTCCGGTGGGCCCGCAGGATGTTGCAGCGACCATTTATCGGCATCTGGGCATCGATCCCCAGCGGGTTATTCTTCGCGATCGCCTGGATCGCCCGATGCCTCTGCTCGATACCGGGGAACCGGTTTCCGAGCTGTTTGGCTAATCGACGTCCTTCTGAGAGAGCGCTCATGCAAGAATCATTGGGCGGTATAACCCGCATAACCGGACCCCAATTCCCGGCTGAAAATACTCGACATAGCGATAATCGATTATATAATGAACTTATGAATGTCATCCTATGCCGTCCTCCAGGTTCCTGCCTGCTCAGCCTTCTGTGCGTCCTGTGTTTGATGGGATGCGAATCAAATCAACCAGCCCCCACTAAAAAAAACGGGGAGACACTACCGGTCTTGAATGTGGAAACACTGACCGTCGCCGAGCAGACCTGGCCACGCATTGTCCGCAGCCAGGGGAGTCTGTTTCCTGACGAAGAGGCGACGCTGGGGATCAAGGTGGAAGGCCGTGTTTCCGAAGTACACGTTGATCTCGGAGATGTTGTTGAGGTCGGTGATCCATTGATTACGATCGACCAGGAAGATTTCAAACTCCGCGTCAAGCAGGCAGAGGCCCAACTGGCGGCGGTTCGTTCGGCCGTCGGGTTAAAGCCGGGAGATCCGCTTGAAAAACTGGTGCCTGAAAATTCGCCCCCGGCCCGTGAGAAGAAAGCCGAGTGGGATGAGGCGACCGCGAACCTGGAACGGGCCAAGACCCTGTATAAACAGAATGTGATGGGGCAGGCCGAATTCGACCAGGTCGTGTCGTTCGAACAGGTGGCCCAGGCCCGCTATGCCTCCGCTTTGAACGGGGTCCGCGAGAAAATGGCTAATATCACCGTGCAACAGACGCAGTTGGATCTGGCACGGGAAGACTTGAAGAACACCGAACTGAAAGCCACGTACCCGGCTGTCGTGCAGAAACGCCTGGTTGCGCCCGGGAGTTACATTCGCATGGGTGATCCACTGCTGGTGCTCGTGCGAATCGATCAGCTCCGCTACCGGGGAACGGTGCCCGAGCGTCTGTCGACCCAGCTTGAAATCGGACAGCCGATCGAATTGAAAATTGAATCGGTGCCGCAGCGGACTTCCAAAGTGACCCGCATCAGTCCCTTCCTGGACCAGTTGAGCCGGTCATTGCTGTTTGAATCGCTGGTCGAGAATCCGGATCGGGAATTGCGGGCCGGCCTGTTTGCCGAAGGACGGATCATCGTCGATCCCGATCAGAAGGCGATAGTCGTGCCGATCTCGTCAGTCGTGCAGTTTGCGGGGACAGAAAAAGTCTGGAAAGCCGTGGATGGTACCGTGAAGATGCAGGAGGTCCTGCTGGGAGAACGACGCGGTGATCAGATCCGAATTTTAGAAGGACTGCAGCCGGGTGACGTCATTCTGCGCACCGCGAAGGAAGGGCGCCCCGGAACACTGTCTGCCGCGGAGCCACAACCCTCGGCTGCCGAGCAGACCAAAGCCAAAACATAATTGCCGGCGGGTCTGCCTGATCCGTCTTGTGAAGAAAGTCGCCGCAGCCTGATGTAAAGGGAATCGATTTTGTACTGGTTAGCCGAAGTCTGTGTCAAAAGGCCCGTGTTTGCGCTGATGCTGATTACCGCATTAGTGGTCGCCGGTCTTGTGGCCTTTCCGGAGCTGGGCGTCGACCGTTTTCCTAACATGGACATGCCGTCGATTTATATCCGGACGAACTATCCCGGGGCAGCTTCTCAGGAAGTGGAATCCGAAGTCAGCGCGGTGCTGGAAGATGCGGTTGCAACCGTGGCGGGCATCGAGGAACTGCGTTCGATCTCGCGCGACGGTCGTTCGTTTGTGATCATTACTTTCAATTTGAACCGGAATGTCGACGCTGCGACGCAGGACGTGCGGGACGCGGTTTCGGGGGCGATGAATCTGCTGCCTCCTAATATCGATCCGCCGATCGTGCAGAAACGGGATCTGGAATCGTCGCCGATCATGACGCTGGCCGTTTCAGGGCCACGCACTTCGCGGGAGCTGTATCTGTTTGCAGATCGCTACGTGAAGAACGTGATTGAATCGTCTCCCGGAGTGGGTGAGGTTCAGATTGCGGGGGCCGCGGATCGGGCGGTGAAGGTGGATATTGATGCGGACCGCCTGGCGGCTTACCAGATGTCGATCCTGCAGATCCGGGACGCACTGGTGCGACAGAATACCGAAGTTCCCGGAGGACGCCTGGACCAGGGCTTCCGCGAGCGGTCCCTGCGGACGATGGGTCGCATTGCCGACGCGAGCAATTTTCCGAATCTGGTGGTCGATACGATCAATGGCACTCCAGTCCGACTGGCCGATTTGGGAACAGTGAGCGACGATACCAAGGAAGTCCGCACGATTGCGCGACTCAATCAGGCGCCGGCAGTCGTGTTGACGATTCAGAAACAGTCGGGAGAAAATACGGTCGCGGTGGTGGAAGGCATTAAAAAGATGCTGCCCCGCAGCCAGGAACTGCTGCCTGACGACGTGACGGTCAGCGTGGTGCAGGATCAGTCCCGCTATATTGTGACGGCACTGCACGAGCTGGAAAAGCACCTGGTCTCCGGGAGTATTCTGGCCTGTATTACCGTGCTGTTGTTTATGCGATCCTGGCGTTCTACGGTGATTGCTTCGGTGGCGATTCCCGCTTCGATCATTTCCACGTTTGCCTTCATGAAACTGTTTGGCTTCACCTTAAACAATGTGACCATGCTGGCGCTGGTGCTGATGGTGGGGGTGGTGATTGATGATGCGATTGTGGTGCTGGAGAACGTGTTCCACTGCATCGAAGAGCGGGGGATGACTCCCCATGACGCCGCGATTTATGGAACCAAGGAAATCGGCCTGGCGGTGCTGGCGACTACCATTTCACTGGTGATCGTCTTTCTGCCGGTGTCGTTTCTGTCGAGCGTCACAGGGCGACTGCTGTTCCAGTTCGGATTGACGGCGACGGTGGCGATTCTGGTTTCGATGCTCGTCAGCTTCTCCCTGACGCCGATGATGTGCAGCAAGCTGCTCAAGGCAGAGACGCCCAGTCCGAACGGACCGAGTTCCCGTTCGGGATTCTATCACCTGGTGGAAACCTCTTATCTCTGGACGTTGAAACAGTCGCTGCGGTTTCGCTGGCTGGTGCTGGCGGTTTCCATTGCGGTGATCTGCAGTAACTATCCGCTGTATCAACTGGTGAAACAGGATTACATTCCGCTCAACGTGGATGAGTCCGAGTTTGAAATCCGTCTCGAAGCCCGGCAGGGGGCGACGCTGCAGTCGATGAATGATCTGATCGAGCGGGCCGAGACAATCCTGACTGATACGGAGGGAGTGAAAACGATTCTGCTGACGGTGGGAGCCGGAGGCTTTGGCGATGTGAATCGGGCGACGTTCTTTGTGAGGCTGACCGACAGCGAGACGCGTACGTTTTCGTTCGATCGTTTCTTCGCCGGACTCATGCACGCGGACCTGACCGCGGCGTTTCGGGGTAATTTCACCCAGCGCGAGAAGATGTCGGAGATCCGCAAGAAACTGAAACAGATTCCCGATACCCGCATTTCGGTGCGAAACCTGACTTCCCTCCGGCAGGGCGCGCCGGTGGATATCGACTTTTCGATTACCGGACCGGACATCGACGGTCTGCTGGAGTTCAGTAACAAGCTGCGCGAAAAGGTCAAAACGATTCCGGGTATCGTGGACGTCTATTCCACGCTGCAGATCGATAATCCGGAACTGCTGGCCCGCATCGATCGCGAACGGGCGGCTGCTCTGGGCATTGATGTGCGGGAGATTGCCGATACGCTGCGGGTTGCAGTCGGTGGGGATGATCGTGTTTCCCGTTACCGTGACCGGAGTGTGGACGACGCTTATGATGTCGAGCTGCGACTGGTCGGACTGGATCGGGGGGATATCCAGTCGGTTTCACAGTTATACGTGCGGACCAGTCCGCAGGCGACGGGGGACGTGACTTCCTCGTCGGCACAGACCGGATCGCGGCTGGCGCGGATCGATAACGTGGTCAATTTCGAATACAACACGGCAGCCTCTCGTATTGACCGGTTAAATCGACAGAAGATGGTCGCCGTGCGGGCGAACCTGGCGCCGGGCTATGCACTGGGCGACGGAATCGAGGCGATGAAAGCGGCTGCGGAAGAGATCGGAATTCCGGATGGCTACAATACGATGGTGCTGGGGGGCGGCCGCGAACTGGAACGCACACTCTCGGACTTTGGCTGGACGATGGTGCTGTCGTTCGTCTTCATGTATATCGTGCTGGCGGCCCAGTTTGAAAACCTGGTGCATCCGATGGTGATTCTGCTTTCGCTGCCTCTGGCGGTTCCCTTTGGTCTGTTGAGTCTACACTGGGGAGGCGAGACGCTGAACCTGTATTCGGCCCTGGGGATTCTGGTGCTGTTCGGCGTGGTGAAAAAGGCGGCGATTCTGCAGATCGATCATACTAATGCACTGCAGGAGCAGGGCTTCCCCCGTTACCAGGCGATCCTGCAGGCGAACCGCGATCGTCTGCGACCGATTCTGATGACGACCCTCTCTTTCGTGGCGGGACTGATTCCGCTGTTGATTGCCACCGGTCCCGGTGCAGAAGAACGGCGGTCTATCGCAGTGCTGGCGGTGGGGGGGCAGACGCTGTCGCTGCTGCTGACTCTGCTGGCGATCCCCGTGCTGTATACGTTCTTCGATGATCTCTCGGCCCTGTTTATGAAGTGGACCGGCAACGAGAAGAAGAAGCCAGCTGCGCCCGAGTACAGTGTGCCACACGAAGTTCCGCCCGTACATGTTCTGGCAGCGCATATTCCGCCCCCCGAACCCGCACCGACGAGTTCGGATCAGACTTGAAATGGGAATGATGTCTGAGTCGTAATTCGATCAGGGGACGATCATCAGTTCCAGTGGCATGCCAGCAGCACCTACCAGCAGTGCAGCAGACTGGGCGAGTTCATTCACCAGGTCGAGGTGAGCGCGTTGGTTCTGCAGAATACTGGTGCGTGCCTGGATGATGCGAACGACATCGACTTCGCCGATTTCAAACTGTTTTTCGAGGCTCTGAAGTTCCTGTGGCAGTTCGTTCGAAGTCAGTCCTCTTTCCCGTTCATAAAGTTCGTAGGCGACCTGGTAGCGTTCATACGCAGCCTGGGCTTCGAGTTCCGCCCGCAACAGTGTCTGCTGCCAGACCGTGGTTTTCTGGTGAAATTCGGCCATTCTCTGCCGTTCCAGCGGTCTTCCCGAATTGATCACCGGAATGTCCATTTGGGCTCGGAGGCCAAAACGGGTCATACTGTCAGGATCTTTCTGATAGTAGGGGCCGATGATGAGATCGGGAACCTTATTGGCTGAAGCCAGATTCAGGTTGGCAGAGGCGACATCGATGTCTGCGTGTGCGACCTGGACATCGGGACGACAGGCGGCCCAGCTGGCAATCCATGCTTTGTCGTCTGAAAGGTCGGAGATCTGCTGCTGATAGACTTCCGGTTGCCACTGCTGGGCGGTTTCCGCGTTGGGCAATCGCCACCGAATGTCCCGCAGGTCGCCCTGAAAATTCACAGGAGAATCGGGATCCAGTCCCAGTTGGTTTCGCAGATTACGGAGGGCCGTCTGGTAATTGGCTTCGGCCAGTCGCAGTTGCTGACTGGTTGACCGTGTGTCGATGCGGACGGTGGCCAGATCGGCTGCCGAGAGGTCACCCGCCTCATATCGTTTCGTCAGTGCCTTGAGTAAGCGGCTGTTATTGTCCTGGCTGGCCTGGGCGATTTCGAGCAAGCCACGTCGATAGAGGACAGTATAATAGAGCTGTGCCGACATGGATGTGGTCTGCAACTCTGACTGATGGACGTTCCAGCGAATGGAGTTTAACGAAGAGTGTGCTGCATTTTCGCGAAACTGTTGTTGATGGGCGAGCTGAATCTGCTGCATCATCAGAACATAATGGTAAGTTTTGCCTGACGATCTTCCTGCAGGGGCATGCTGATCGGGAGTCGCCTGCACCTGAATCCAGGGGTTGAAGGGATAGGTTTCCGCGACACCGACGGCGGCGAGACCAACGTTTTCTGTTTCGCGGAGTGCGACCAGCGTGGGGTTTCCGACCAGGGACTGTGAGATTGTTTCGTAGACATTCAGAGAGTTGTGATAGCCGGGGGGCGGACTGAGTGGATCATCGTCCGTGTCTGTCTCTGCGACGGTCAAAGAGACTTCCTGAATCTCTGGATCGGATGACCGAGTCGACTCTGCTTGCCGGGGTGATTCCTGCAGTGCGGGAATCTC
This sequence comes from Gimesia chilikensis, assembly GCF_007744075.1. Classification (NCBI taxonomy): domain Bacteria; kingdom Pseudomonadati; phylum Planctomycetota; class Planctomycetia; order Planctomycetales; family Planctomycetaceae; genus Gimesia; species Gimesia chilikensis. The sequence goes on from NZ_CP036266.1 coordinate 2,349,983, forward strand.
CAGTGAAGAAGCAGATGAATTCCTTTTGACGACCGCCGTGTCTGACTCCACGGGCACTTTCAGAGTGACCGGGTCAGACTGTACCTGCGCACCTGACTGGCAACCCCAGGAGACCAGCAGCATAAGTATCAGATAAAGTCGAATCGCGCGTGACATGATATCTCAATCCCTGAGTGATTCTGTTTAGAACCGGTCCGTCGGTTCTACATGAAGGCGGGGCTATGTGATCTGCTTTCGTCAAAATACTTAAACCCAAATCAGCTTCAGGCCGGTTTTTAAGTCAGAGTTAATCTTTCTTTTGGGTTCCCCGGTCAGATTCATGTCAGTCTGGGAAGACTACGTTGCGCTTTCTGGAAAACGGGATTGTACGGGGGGGAGATCAGCTGTCTTTGAACCCTCCTCAGCGGTCTGATGTCTGCCCCAGAGCAGGTACAGCGGGGGAAGCAGGAACAGGTTTAAGATTGTTGAAGTGACCAGGCCGCCCATGATCACGATTGCCAGCGGGTATTCGATTTCATGTCCGGGTTTATTACCGGAGATCACCAGCGGCAAGAGAGCCAGCGAGGTGGTCAGGACGGTCATCAGAATGGGGGCCAGACGCTCTTCTGCACCGCGGACGACGAGTTCCAGCCCGAAGGGGACGCCCTCTTCGTCCTGCAGGTGCCGATAGTGGCTGACCAGCATGATGCCATTTCGGGCAGCGATACCGAGCACCGTAATGAACCCGACCAGGGAACCCAGGGAGAGGACACCCCCCGAAATCGACACCGCCACGATCCCCCCGATCAAGGCGAAGGGAATCGTCAGGCAGACCATACTGGTGAGTCGTACGGACTGAAAGTCGATATAAAGAATCAGGATGATTCCGATCAGCGCGATGCCGCCCAGCATCAGCAGACGATTCTGTGATGCCTGCAGGGTCGCATATTCTCCCAGGAATTCAGGGTGGTAGCCTCGATCGAAGGGCATCTGGCTGACGGCGGCTTCAATATCACGGGCTACCGAACCCAGGTCTCGTCCCTGGGCGTCGCAAGTGACATCAATGCGTCGCGAACCGCTCTCGCGTTTGACTTCATTCGGTGCGGGGGCGATCCCGATTTCAGCCACATCTTTCAGGGGAACCTGTCCTCCCGAGGGAAGATCGATTCGTAATTCGCTGAGGGCTGTCAGATCGGTGCGTGATTTTTCCGTGCCCCAGACCATGACGTCCAACTTGACCTGGTTTTCGAAGATCTCTCCCACCTTGGTGCCCCTGAGCAGAGTGGTGACTGCCCGGCGGACCTGTCCGGGAGTCAGACCGAACCGCTCAGCAGCTTCCGGTTTGAGACGCACATCGACCTGGGGAACCAGGACCTGAGGTTCGACTTTGAGATTGTTGACACCATCGATGTCTCCCATGACTTTGGCAACCTGTTTTGCCTGCGTGCGTAATTTGTCCAGATCGGGGCCATAGATTCTTACGACAATACTGGAACTGGTGCCGGTGAGGACTTCTTTCACCCGCTCACGGAGGTAAGTCAGCACATCGCGGTAGAGACCGGGGTAGCTGTCGATGACTTTCTGGATCTCGTCGAGTGTTTTGTCATAGTCGACTGATTCATCGATACTGATCCAGAGTTCGGTAAAGTTCGGCCCGACCACTTCATCGGCAACCTGTGCCCGGCCGATATGGCTGCCAAAGTTGCGAACGCCGGGTATGGCTCGCAGCTCCTTACTGGCTTCGATAGTGATTCGATCCATGGCTTCAATGGAGGTGCCCGGCTTTTCGACGAAATGCATCAGAAAGTCGGTCTCCTGGAAATTGGGCAGCAGTTCCTGCCCCTGGTTCTGGAAGATCAGAAACGAACCGGCGAAAGAGAGAGTCAGGATGCCGATGGCGGTCGCCGGGCGGAGGGCAAACCAGGGTAAAATCCGGCGATACGGAATTTTCAGCCAGCGGGTGAGGGGCGGTTCGTGATCTTTGAGGTGCTTACGCGGCAGGAGCAGGAGTGAAAGCGCGGGCGTGACGATAATCGCAACCAGCAGGGAAGAGAGAATCGCCAGCACATAACCGACGGCAAGTGGCCGGAAAAATGATCCGGGCAAACCTTCCAGAAAATAGATCGGCAGGAAGACCAGAATGATAATCGCGGTGGCATATACAATAGCGCTGCGGACTTCGAGTGACGCTTCCAGAACTACGCGGAAAGCGGGACGCGGCTGTTCCAGTCCCTGGTTGAGTCGCAGTCGACGGACGATATTTTCCACATCGATGACCGCGTCATCGACCACTTCTCCCAGTGCGATGACCAGGCCGGCGATGACCATGGTGTTGATGGTCATGCCCCACCAGTAGATTAACAGCACCGCAGAAATCAGTGAGAGCGGGATGGCCGTCAGGCTGATCACGGCAGTTCGCCAGTCAAACAGAAAAGCGACAAGGATGATGACAACCAGCACACAACCAATGACCAGGGCATGCGTCAGGTTATTGATGGATCGTTCGATGAAGGTCGCCGGACGGAAGATGGTCGAATCAATTTCGACTCCCTGCATCCCCGGTCTGAGCAGGTCGAGTGTTTCTTCCACCTGCCGGGTGACTTCCAGCATATTGGCTGCGGGCTGCTTTTCCACGATGAGCAACAACCCCAGTTGATCGTTAATGATGGCATCACCGATGGCAGGAGGGGAACCGATTCTGACATCAGCCACATCTCCCAGACGCAGGGGAGCACCGGCATTAAAAGAGACAACGGTTTTGGCCAGATCTTCGGGGCCTCGTACGGGAGAAAGCTGACGGACAGCCATGCGCTGATTGGGTGTATCGACAAAGCCGCCGGCATCGAGGACGACGGCATCACCGGCGGAGCGGAGCACGGAGTCCAGGGTGACCTGATGTGCCCGCAGTTGATCCACATCGACCATGACCTGCAACTGACGATCACGCTGTCCCCAGATGGCGACATTCGCGACGCCGGGAATCGCCATCAGTCGGGGACGTACAGACCAGACCGCAAGTTCGGACATTTCCTCCTGGGAGAGGGAGTCGGACCACATGCCGATTTTCAGCATGCGACTCAGCGAGGAGAGCGGTTGCAGAATGACCGGTGAGAGCGCCACGGCGGGCAGACGTGGTGTTTCGACTGCCAGGCGTTCCTGAACCAGTTGACGCGTCTGGTAGAGGTCCGCCTTATCCGTCAGCAGCAGGCGGATGGAAGAGAGCCCCAGTACGGATTTGGAGCGGAGGGTCTCCAGCCCCGGCGTACCGATCAGAGCGTTTTCCAGCGGGAACGTTACCAGGTTTTCGACTTCTTCAGCAGACAGTCCCGGGGCTTCGGTCTGTATTTCGATGTAAGGGGGAGCAAACTCGGGAAACACGTCGAGTGGCATTTCGGGGACCATGCGGAGTCCTCCGACGATCAACAGCAGTGACGCTGCCACTACTGCGACACGTAATTTCAAGGCTGTTTCGACAAGCCACCGCATTGTTCTCTCCGTTCACGCTGTTCAATCAAGGTGCTGACAGTGACGTCCACGCTGTTTTGTATCAATCAGTTATTTGGCAAAGCCGAATTCGGTTCCCATCAGTTCTGCGGCACCAGCGGTGACGATTTTTGTTCCGGCGTCAGGCCCACGCAGGATGGCGATCCGGTCCTGGTCAACCCAGCCTGCTTCTACGCGGCGACGGGCAAACTCGTTGTCCCCCAGTCGCTCGTAAACCCACTGTCCGCCGTAGACGTCGTAAATCAGTGCCGACCAGGGAATCGATTTCACGTTTGTTTTGCCTTTGAGAGGCACCGTGACGGAGACCTTCTGTCCTGGACGATAACGCTGGCTGTGGTTGTCGATTTCATAGTAGAGATCAACGGCGGACGAGAGCGGTAAGGCGGTCGGGGGCAGAGAAACCGGTTTGCCCATCACGTCCTGCTGGGAGAAGTGCCCATCCAGCAGAGTAATGCGAACGGGTTGACCTGCATCGATTTCATCCAGCTCACCTGCATAGACGGGGACTTTCACCCAGAGCTGTTCGGAGTTCATCACCTCAAACAGGGGCGCTCCTGCAGAAATCAGCTGGCCGGGCTGGACGCTGGTGGTGCGCACGATGCCTGCCAGGGGCGAGCGGATGGTCATCGGTTTCAATGTGCCTGCTGCTTCATCGAGCTGAATATGATCGACCAGTTTCTTTCTGCTCCTGGCGGCTGCCAGCACTTCCTCGGCGAGTTTCATTTGCGCCTGGGCATCATCGACGGCTTTCCTGGTGCCGACGTTGTTCTGCAGCAGACGTTGTGATCGCTCTAACTGGATCCGGGCGGCTTCCTGCTGTACCAGAGCCTGTTGCAGTTGTCCCTCTGCATCAATCTGTGACTGGGCGACAGCTGCTTTCGCTTCTGCAAATCGGATGCGTTCGGCTGGAGTCAGCACGGCACGCTCCGGCGAGAGCAGGGGGAGCAGCTCCAGAATCGTTTCGTCTTTGGCGACACGTTGTCCGACCTGGGGAAATGCATGTTCGGGGGGATGATTTAGAGTACCTGCCAGGGGAGCGGAGACAATGACCGCTGCGCCGGTGGGGAGCACCATCTCGGCTCCATACGTACGGGTGCGGGGCATGTCGCGTACTTCAACGGGGGCCGTTTCAATTCCCAGACGTTTGACTGCGATCGGGCTGAGGGTGATGATGTTCAGGTCGGCTTCGTTCAACGTCTTGCTGGTTTGGGAGTGTTTTGATCCATGGTGTGATTTGCCTGAGTGGGAATCTGATTTGTTCTTTTTCTCCGGAGCCCAGAACAGGAAAATCAGTCCGGTCAGCAGACAGCCTATCAGGAACACAGGTGTTTCTTTCAATAACTGCATATCAGATTACTTTCTACCCGCTGTGCGTGGCGATTATATCGCCCTGGATCAGGCGGAATGATTTGATTGAAAGTCGGCTGTGGAATTTCGACCGGGTGAACTCTGTCTGGTAGATTGTGCCTGGCTGGAGACGGGGAGCCGAATCGTGACCCGTGTTCCCTGCCCCGGTTGACTCTGGATTTCGATGCTGCCTCCATGCATCCCGACGGCTGCCCGGGCAATGGAAAGACCCAGCCCGCTACCTCCCCCGGAAGAGGATCGCGATGGATCCACCTGGTAAAAACGATCGAATAAAAAGGGGAGGTCATCAGCGGAGACACCGATGCCTGTGTCGGCAATTTGAATCAGAGCCGTATCCATCTGACAGCTGAGAGCCACGGAGACTTCACCACCAGCTGGCGTGTATTTGATGGCATTTTCCAGCAGATTGAAGAAGACCTGACTCAAGCTGATGTCGTCCCCGAGAACTTCACAGTTTGAGATGAAGTGGGGCTTGAGTGAGATCGACTTTGATTCCGCCAGCGGTTTGATCTGTTCGCAGACATCCAGCAGCAGGGCATCGAGTTGAATCGGATCGTGCTGGCAGGTGATAATACCTGCATCGTGCCGACTCAGGTTGAGCAGCTGGTCAGCGAGTTTACTCAGTCGTGTTATTTCTTCGAGCATCACAGCCAGCGTCTGTTGATACTCTTCAGGGGTACGTGTGGCCCGCAGCGCTGATTCGGCTTCCAGGCGCAGGGTTGCCAGTGGTGTGCGGATTTCATGAGAGGCATCTGCAGTGAAGCGTCGAATCTCGTGAATGGCCCGCTCGAGGCGGGCAATCAACGAATTCAGGGCGAGCGTGAGCTGACCGATTTCATCATCGGGATTGGTAACAGGAATCCGATGGTCGAGATTCGAAATATCGATGGTGTGTGTTTCATCCACAACCTGCTGTACCCGGCGGAGTGCCCGACCCGCCAGGAACTGACCGCTGCCGATTGCCACCAGGATCGCCACGGGTAACAGCAGGGCAACGACCCATTGTAAGGCCGCCTGGTCTCTATAGAGAGGCTGCAGCGAGGTCATGACGCGGACGTCCAGTTCTCCAAAGCTGCTTGGCATTCTGGTGCTGGCGAGGCGGTAAGGACCGAATCCCTCCAGGGTGACTGTCTGAAACTGGTTGCCTGATGAAGCAGATGTGTTTTGAGTAATTTCAGGGACCGGCGTGATTGTCGTCGCACTGGAAAAAATGATGTTTCCGTCGGGATCGGTGACAAGGAATTCGTAGAAATCATGTTGGGAAAAACGGGCAGCCGCCTGGGATTCGAACATGGTGGCGCTGTTCGCCAGGGCGACTTCGAGTCCGATTTCGCGGAGTTCTTCGCGGAGTCCGTTGTCGGTACGCGAGAGAACCTGTTCGCGGACCAGCAGGCAGAGCACGAAAGAAAAGATGCAGAGCATGATCGCCAGGGCGAGTGCATACCAGAGTGTTAATTGCCAGCGGATGGAAAGTCGCTTCATGGCTGTTCTCCCAGGCGATAGCCTTCTCCCCGGATCGTATGCAGAATGGGGGCCTGATCGGGGGCTTCAATTTTTTTTCGCAGCTGATTGATCTGGACTTCGATGACGTTGGTCCAGGTCGCGGTTGGTTCCTTCCAGACATCGCGGGCAATCATCTCTCGCGAGACCACCTGGTCGGCATGGGACATCAGATAGGCCAGCAGTTCCAGCTGCCGGTTCTGCAGGTCAATGGAGCGGCCGGCCCGCTCGACCGTGCGGGAGAGAAGATTAACCGTCAGATCCTGCCAGGTCACGATTTGTTCGACCGGATTCTTTTCCCGTCGCAGCAGGGCACGGATTCGGGCCAGCAGTTCATCCAGGGCGAAGGGTTTGACCAGATAATCATCTGCTCCCATATCGAGGCCTGTGACCCGGTCCTCGATGGAATCGCGGGCAGTCAGGATCAGGACGGGAGTCCGCGATCCCGTCTCGCGGAGTGCCTGGAGCCAGTTCAGGCCAGAACCATCGGGCAGCATCAGATCGAGGATGACCAGATCCACGTCGGCGTTCATCTGCCGTGACGCCTGGGACAGCGATTCTGCAGGTTCGGCCTGGTATCCCGCTTCGTTCAGCGCGCGGACGATGCTCCGCAGGAGATTCGTTTGATCTTCAACTACCAGTATCTGAGGCATTCCGGTGAGGCCCTGTTCCGTCTCTGAAGCTGCTGTGTTTGGTGACTGACTTGATTATCGACCAATGTAGGCGCAGTGAGAAGTCGCTTTCGCGTCATCTAAACTCGAATTAATCTCCCGGATTGAGCGAAATGGACGGGAGCCGGGAGACGATTTTTCGACTTGCCTGTTGACATACAACTGGCATGCCAGTAGCTTGAATGTCAGTTTGATTGATGTCTCCCGCCAAAGAAACGGTCCCGTCAGAGGAAACATCGATGTCGCAATCCCGTCCTGTCATGCAACGCACGTCGTCCCCGTTATCGCTCAAGGAGCAGGCTTACGGGGATCTCAAACGTCTGATTCTTTCTGGTGAGCTCCCCGCAGGAACCGTGCTTTCGGTGCGGCAGCTGGCGACGCAACTGGAGATGAGCCGGACCCCGGTGCATGCAGCCATTGAACGCCTGGAAGCGGATGGACTGGTAACACTCGCACCCCAGCAGGGAGTGGTGGTTTGCGAACTGAGTATTCAGGATATTGCCAATCATTATGAGATCCGTCAGGCACTGGAACCGTATGTAATGCGGCGGATGGCGGGCAAACTCTCCCCGGAACAGATCGCGTTGCTCCGCGACAATCAGGCGCGAAACAAAGCAGCCGTCAGAGAGCAGCGGATTGACGATCTGGTGAAGATCGACGCCGATTTTCATCAACTGATCTGCCATTTCTTTGGGAACGATGAAATCATCGATGTGATGCAGCGGCTCAGTGACAAAGTCTATCATGTGATTTATCGGATTACGCAGAAGTACCCCCAGCGCGCCAGTGAATCGTTTGACGAACATCAGGCGATTCTGGATGCCCTGGAATCCGGAGAGGCCGAGAAGGCCTCGCAGCTGGTCTATGATCATCTGGAAGATGGTTTACGTCGGTTTCGACCAGTCGATTCCCTCTAGAACAGGAAAGTGACAAGCATGCGCTCTACTCTGAAAGCGGTTGTAGTGGTGTTCTGTCTGTATGAGCTGTCTGGCGGTGGCTCTCTGCAGGCTGCGGAGGGTTCGCGGGTGACCCGTGATCTGCAGGTTCTGTACACGTTTGAAGCAGGCCAGGGGGATCTGATTCAGGATCGTTCGGAGGTCGGGGAACCTCTGGATCTGAACATTAAGAATCCGTCAGAGATCAAGTGGCAGGAGGGGGCATTGACCGTCAAGGGGTCGGCCCGGATTCAGTCCGCAGAGCCGGCCGGTAAACTCATCAAAGCACTTCGACGGGCGAATGCATGCACTGTCGAGGCCTGGTTGAAACCGGCCCATGATCGGCAGAAGGGGCCCGCGCGGATTGTTTCACTGTCGCGTGATCCGAATCAGCGTAATCTGACGCTGGGGCAGGAGGGCAGGCGCTATGATGTGCGTTTGCGGACAACATCCACCAGCGGGAACGGCATACCTTCCATGACGTCTCCGGATCGACTGGCCCAGCCGCGGCTGACGCATGTGGTCTATACCCGCGACCCGGCGGGAAAGGCACTGCTGTATGTGAATGGAAAGTTGCAGGCCGAGAAACGAATTCGGGGGAACCTGTCCAACTGGGATCAGTCCTTCTCACTGACACTGGCCAATGAAGCGACCGGCGATCGTCCCTGGCAGGGGGATCTGTTTCTGGTCGCCGTTTACAGTCGGGCGCTGACCAAAGCGGATGTTGAGCAGAATTATCGCGCGGGAGAAAAGGGGAAACCTTCCGAGCAGGATCTGTTGGCGCTGGCCCAGGCGAAGCAGAGAAAGCTGTTTGAAACGAAGGTCGCACCGCTGCTGGCACAGAACTGCCTCGAATGTCATGACGCCGCCAGCCGGAAAGGGGGGCTGGACCTCTCGCACAAAGCGACGGCCTTCGCGGGTGGGGAGAGCGGAAAAATCATCGTGCCGGGGTCAGCGGAGAAAAGTCTGCTGTGGGAACAGATCGTCTCGGGTGATATGCCGCCCGGAAATACGCCCCTCAAGCCGGCTGAGAAAGCGTTACTCAAAGAGTGGCTGAATGGCGGCGCACACTGGTCGGTGAACATGATTGACCCCGCCATCTATAACGGGAACAGCAGTGCGCAGGAGATCTGGGTGCAGCGGCTGACGATTCCGGAATACATCGAAACGGTCAAGAGCACTGTGGGGGTGGATATCAGTAAAGAGGCGTACGAACTGCTGCCGCCCGATTTGCGGGCCGATGGTTTCAGCAATACCGCGTACAATCTGAATGTGGACCTCAAACATGTGCAGGCTTATGCACGGCTGGCGGAACTGATTGTCCAGCGAATGGACGTCCTGAAATTCGCGCGGCGGTTTTCCAGTTCGCGGAGTCTGAATACGGATGCCACGATGCGAAAGTTCGTGGGGGCGATGGGACAGCGGCTATTCCGTGGTCCACTGGACGAGCGTGAGATTACGAACTTCAGCGGGATCGCGACGACCGTGGCCAGCGCTGGAGGCACCTATGAAGAGGGAGTCTCGCTGATTGTGGAAGCGATGCTGCAGTCGCCGCGGTTCATTTATCGGATTGAATCGCAACGAGGGGACGGGGTGGCGTTTACCGCCGGGAATTTTGAACTGGCATCGCGATTGAGTTACATCATCTGGGGCGGACCTCCCGATGAGGAACTGCTCAAGGCGGCGCAGGCAGGGAAGCTGACCGATGAGGATGTCTGTCGGAAACAGGTGGCGCGGATGCTGAAAGATCCGCGTGCGGTGGAACGCTCGGCTCAGTTTGTTTCCGACTGGCTGAACCTGGATCGGCTGGCCAACATGCGACCCAACGAGGTGCGGTTCCCGGAATGGGATCCGCAACTGGGGCTGGATATGCGTGAGGAGACACTGGCGTTCTTCAAGGAGATTGCCTGGAGGGAGAACCGACCATTGTCAGATCTGTTCAATGCCCAGGTGACCTTCGCGACGCCACAACTGGCCCGGCATTACGGTTTGACACCGCAGGGCCAGGGGCTGCAGCGGTACGATCTGTCGAAGGTTCCCGCACGAGGCGGCTTGCTGACGCAGGGGAGCATCCTCACGATGGGTGGGGATGACGCTTCGATGGTGACCCGCGGGCTGTTTGTTTTGAAAGATCTGCTGCGTGGCGTGATCGGTGCACCGCCGCCGGGCGTGGATACTACACCGGTGCCTTCGCGACCGGGACAGTCACAAAGGATGATCGCCGAAAAGCGGATGGCCAACGAGGCGTGTGCGGGCTGTCATACGCGGTTTGAACCGCTGGCATTCGGGCTGGAGCAGTTCGATGGCATCGGTGCGTTTCACGAGATCGATGAATATAGGAACCGACTGCGGAGCGATGGAGAAATCCTGGTTCCGGGGACGGCGAAACCGGTGGCATTCAGCACGCCTGCGGAGTTGATGGATCTGCTGGCCGAAAGCGAGCGAGTGCGTGAAACGATCACCTGGAAGCTGACGCAGTTTTCGCTGGGGCGCCCGCTGGGTCCTGCGGATGCGTCGACGGTACAAAAAATTCATGAAACGTCCCAGCAGGGGGGCGGTACCTATCCGAGTCTGCTCACCGCGATTGTGATGAGTGATCTGGTGCAGAAAGTGCGTACCGAGGTGAAGAGTGACTAAGCTGGTGGAACTTCTTGTTTGGAAATTACTGGTGTCCTGATCTCAGGCGTTTATCATATTTGCATTATCAACCACAGGCGGGAGACGTTTCTATGAGTCATGTGCTGCTCAATCGTCGGATGTTGCTGAAGGGACTGGGGTCGGCTGCGATCGGCTTACCGCTGCTGGAGGAGATGATTCCGTCCAGCCTGGCCGCTGCGGCGCAGCCACAGGTTCCGGTGCGGGCGTTTAACGTCTTCTTTGGTCTGGGAATTCCCGCTCCGCTGCAGACTGAAGGCTTCGACGATGTGCTGGAGCCGCTCAAACCGCTGCAGGACAAGCTGCTGATCATGCGGAATGTGGATCAGGTGCGCTGCGATGAAAAAGGGATCAACGCCCATTACGACGGTGCTTCCGGTGCCTTTACGGCTGAGCCGCCCGATGGGGAAGCCAAAGCGGGCGGGCCGTCGATTGACCAGGTGATTCGTCAGACGCACTACCCGAAAGGGCTACCGAGCGGGATGGTGCCGACGCTGATGGGGGGGACGTTCTTCCGCCGCAGCCGCGTGGGCCGTTATGTGCACAGTTACAACATGGACGGCACGGTGGCCGCGACGATTCAGGAAAAGCCCCGCGATCTGTTCGAGCGGGTGTTCGGGACGGTTTCTGCCGGAGGTTCGGGGAACGATGCAGCGCAGCGACGGCTGCGCCGGAGCGTGCTGGATACGGTCGTGGAGGATTACCGGTTCTATACGGGACAGAATTCGCCCCTCGGTTCGGCATCGAAAGCGCGGGTGGCCGATCACCTGGACCGGATTCGCGAATACGAACGGCGGGCGTTTGCGATGCAGCACAAGAACCGGAATGCACCAGAGCCGCCGCCCCGTTCGAAGATTCCGCATGGCGGTCCGGCTGATCCGGGCGGGCAGGGGATTGACATCACGGTGGATGAACTCACCAGCGAATGGCGACTGCTGGCGGACATTTATGCCCTGGCAATTCAGATGGATCGGGTCCGCTTCGGTTCGCTGACGTTCCTGGCGGCGGGCGAGCGGATTCGTCTGACCGGCGATTACGAGTATAACGGCGAGAAACGCTGGACGTTCGATGATCCGAGCCAGTTGAGAGCGAGTGGCGACAAAGGCTGCAGCCACGAGTGGTGGCATAAGTTCAACGAAAAGAAAAAGAACGAGGCCCTGCGGGCACACGCGCATCTGAAGATGCGGGAGGTTTCCTATTTCCTGCAGGCGCTGAACAGTGCCGATGCCCGGGAAGCGAACGGGCGGACGATTCTGGAGAACTCGCTGATCACGATCTCAACCGAATCCGGCGACGGGCGGCACAACGATGTGAAACGCGAACTCTCGGGCGTGTTCCATTGTATTACCGGTGCCAATGGCCGGTTCAAGACCGGACAGATCATGGACGTGGGCCAGGAGGGGCTGGACGTGTATAATACGCTGCTGGACGCCTTCGGTGCGAAGGTGAAACTGGGACCAGCGAAACGTGACGCGACGGCTGTGGATGCGATCCGTGCTTGAGGGGCGTGCCAGGCCAGTTACTATCATGGTGTTTGTGAATAACCTGTTCCTGATTTACTAAAACCTCCGAAATAGAATAGCCCCATGGTCGGTATTCAAGATGAATTTCTGCCTTTGAGTGTGATCTCGGGATTTCCTCCTGTACTAGCTCCGGAAGATGCTCTCGCGCTGATTCGTCGGTGCCGGGAACAGCAGGTGCGGGTGCTGGGGATTGATGGCTTTCATGTGTTTGATCAGAGTCAACAGCCTGACATGGGGGAAAGTATCGACTATTCCAGGCTGGGTGATACTGTTGAGGACTGCTGGAACGCAGCCGAACAGTTTCTGTCTGAGCGAATGCGGAGCGGGTTATATTTTGAAGTGGTGACCGCGGACCAGTAAGGGATCCACTGTCCTTTGCGGTGGTTGAGCTATCTGCCCTTGATATGTACTGGTACTGGGAATGCTTCGATTTCGAATTTCAAAATATGATCCCCGCTTACGAGATAACCAGGGGAGGTATCTTAAGCCAGAATGGACGAGTATTTCTGATATTGGACGAACGTTTGCAGGAGAGGTGCTTACGGCTGAGGCGTACTTGAAGGTCGAAGATGCCTATGTTGTGGCGATCAGGGATTTCCTGTCTGCGTGCCAGATTGACTTGGTCAGGGTGACGGATCTGGAAACGCGGGCGGATCTCAGTTCCGACTGCGACAGACTCACGTTGGCTGCCCGGGGAGTTTCCCTTTCGGATGTGCAAGCTCTCCGAGAAGGGGCATTGATACCTGTCGAGACGCTGGAGCCGGTATTGCGGGCGGCCCTGCGGGAACTGATCTGGTTTCGCTTGTCAGGACGCGACGGGGGCTATGTGCATTTCGGGTATGACTATTATGTCTATTTCGGATGCGAAATTGATCCCGGGGAAGTGACCCTCACGGAACCTCCCGCGGACCTTTTTCGCGAAGCGTTTACATCGCCTTATGCTTGAGCTGCGCGAAACGGACTCTGATTGCCGTTCCTGCTTTGACTGGCAGGATGCATTTGTTTATTATGGGGCAATGTCTGGCCAGCAGGCTGGAATCTCGGTTCGAAGACATCTTTCCTGAAAAGGTGATGTCGGTCAATCAGCAGTTGTCTGAAACAGGGGGCAGGGAGTGATGGAAAACGAGCGGCCTGAGAAAATTGCCATTGAACATGATGATTATCATGCCAGGCACATTGGTCGGACCGGCGATGGTCGTCAATTCTTTCTGACGACGCCGTTTGAACCAGCTTACCCGAACAGGGAGGGATGCGAGTATATCGCCCTGTTTCTGTTTGACCTGGACGGGAATTTAATCGAATCCCGGGTTGATACCCTGGGCCCGCGGGCGACCCTGGATGCCGATGCCTGTCGCGAAAAGTATGATTCGCGTCTGAATGAACTGGGGGAAGTGGACTTTCAACGAATCGAAGTCAAGCCGTTCGCGATCAATCACAATGGTGTCGAGATGGGGCTGATTGTCCGCGAGCCCGAAGAGGAAGAAGATGAATGGGCGGTCGAACTTCAGCCGGGAAACTATATGGCTTTTTTCGAGCCCTGGGACAGTGGTGTTTATGATACCTGATTTTATTATTCAGACTTAACAGAACTGCAGTCTAGCTTGATTCCAAAAAAGGGATGTAGGGAATCTGACTGAGGGGGTTTGGAATGTCCTTTATCCATGTTGAACGCCCGACAAACGGTCATGTTATTACCAGGTTTTATAAATGGCACAACTACAACTACCGCTTTCCCGATGGATGCGAACTGCCTCTGCAGGTCCAGTATGCCTGGTGTCATGGTTGCGAGTTATTTGTCGAAGCAGAGAAGCTATTTACAACGCAAGAGATACAGCAGAAAATTGAGAATCTGAGTATCAAGCCGGAAGAATGGCTGCAAGACATTCAGAGTAAAATGCCGGAGTTCGCGGAATGGATCCAGACGCAGGAAATCGATGGAAGACCAATGTTGGAAGTTCGAGTTGAAGAACGCAGACAGCGGCGCGAATCGTGGATCTCTGCCCTGAACTGGTTCGATAAACGGAAGTCGACAGCACGTTGTCTCGAATGTGGCTCGATGACGGCGATCAAGGTGCTCCCTTGGCATGAAGTGATCCCCCACCCCTATGGTGAGGGGGTGGTCGAACTCACATTCGATGCTACGATTGTAGACGGACCTTTACCGACATGGACTCCGCCTCCAATTTATTTTGATTTAGAGGGAAACAGGCTGACTGCTGCAGAGGACGATTCTGATAAGGGTTAATCAATCCTTCCCCACGTTATTGCAGACCGGTAAAATGGTTCCTGTCGGCAACTCTTTCCTGATTCTATTAAAGGCGTGGATGCCGCTGATGGAGCGTTTTCTTTTTCTGCTGCGGGTGCTGTGGGCACTGCCGAATACGTTGCATGGGCTGGCGATCGGCGGGGTGGGGCTCTGCTTTGGTGGACGGGCGCGTGTGCGGGGGCCGGCGATTGAGTTTTATGATGGTGGAGTCAAATGGTTGATTCAGCGGCTGCCGCATGGTCAGTTTACGCTGGCGTTGACACTGGGGCATACGATCCTGGGACAGACGGATGCGTCGCTGGATATTTCACGGAAGCATGAAGCCGTGCATGTCAGGCAGTACGAACGCTGGGGGCCGTTCATGCTGCCCGCTTACTTTCTGTCGTCGGTGTATATGTGGCTGACTGGCCGTCGATTCTATCGTGATAATCCGTTCGAGCGGGAAGCCTATGACGCCGACGGCGGGGGGCAGGATGCCTGATTTCCTCCGTGAAGATGACGAGAAACGTTGCGAGGCGATTGTCGCGTGGGGCTTTGAGTGTTAATCTCAGGGGCAGGCTCGCACATCTTTATGCCAGGTAGTGGTTCTTATTTCGAACGGTCCAGACCAAAGTCGTTTCAACCGGGGCTAAGGCCCTGCGGCTAATTTGGATATTTCTGTAGATGCAGTCCGGCAATCGAGAGTAACAGCAGACCCCTGGACTCGTTGCATACAACTAAATAAACACTACCGGGGCGATTCCTGGTCTCTAACGGAAAACGAACGACATGTGGCTGCACGCTTCCTGTAAACTGGACTTTGAAATTCCCGTCGCGACTCCCTTTATTCTGATGCTGCGTCCGCGGAGTGGCAGTCAGCAGTGGGTGGCCCGCGAGCAATACATGTTGAACCCCGGTACCGAGGCGGTTGAGTTTACCGACCAGTTCGGTAATCTGTGTCAGCGGCTGGTGGCGCCGGCGGGTTTCTTTTCGATTCAGACCGCCTTTGATATTGAAGTGGCCGACAGCTCTGATGTCGCGCACGGGGCACCGTTTGTGCCTGTGGAACAGCTGCCGGATTCGACGCTGCCGTTCCTGCTGCCCAGCCGGTATTGTGAATCGGATCGCTTTACGCAGATGGCAGCGACACTGGTGGAAGGTGTGAATCCGGGTTATGACCAGTGCGCCAAAATTGTGGAGTACATTCAGAATTCACTGGCCTATACACCGGGTGAGGGGCAGGAAATCATCAGTGCGACTGAGGTAAATCAGAAAACACAGGCCGTCTGTCGTGATATGGCACACCTGGGCATCGCCTGCTGTCGGGCGCTTTCGATTCCCGCGCGGATGGTGGTGGGCTACCTGGAACCACTCCGGCCGATGGATCTGCATGCCTGGTTTGAAGCGTATGTCGGCGGTCGCTGGTACACGTTCGATCCAACACAGACGACGCTGGCCGGGGGACGCGTGGCGATTGCCTATGGCAGAGATGCCGCGGATGTCGCCGTCTATACGCAGTTTGGAGATCCAGTGGAGATCTTGAATATGGAAGTGCATGTGGAGCAGATTTCGGCACCGACTGACTGAGGTGGGGGCGATTGACTCACTGAACTTTTCTCAGGCAGGCGTGTCAGAGACACATTGTGCAGGTGAAAAGAAATGAACCCCGTGAAAGTCAGAGAGAGAACAGAGATGTCTGATCCGATTGATCCGAATAAAGTTGTGGTGTTGACGGGGGCCGGGATCAGTGCCGAGAGCGGGTTGGCGACGTTTCGGGATATGGGCGGTCTGTGGGAGCAGTACGAGATCACCGAGGTGGCATCGCCCGAGGCCTGGGAAGCGAATCCGCAACTGGTGCTGGATTTTTATAATGCGCGTCGCACGCAGGCGGTGGCGGCTGAACCGAATGCCGCACATCGCGCGCTGGCGGAACTGGAGAGTCGGTATAACGTGGTGGTGATTACGCAGAATGTGGATGACCTGCATGAGCGCGGGGGTTCCTCGAATGTGATTCACGTGCATGGCGAACTGGTGAAAGCCCGCAGTACGGCTGATCCTTCGCTGGTTTATGAAATCGGCGGTAAAGAGATTCAGCTGGGCGATCTCTGCGAAGCGGGTTCGCAGCTGCGGCCGCACATTGTCTGGTTTGGGGAATTCATCCAGAACCGTGATCTCGCAGTTTCGGAAATACGGAGCGCGGGTAAGGTGCTGGTGGTGGGGACCTCGCTGTCGGTGTACCCGGCTGCCGGCCTGCTGAAGCTGGCGCGTTACCAGGCGCAAAAAATCATTGTGAGCCCGGATTTGGACCATGAACCTTATGGTTTTCGCTGGATCAGGGGGACTGCGGTGAAACATGTGCCGCGGATTGTGCAGCGGTGGCTGGAGGGGTAGGGAGGAGTTCTGCGGGTGTTGCCTGTGATCTGCGACTGCCCCTGAATCTTATCTCCAAAGAGAGATTGATCAGGCTGCCTGTCGCCAGGCGGGCGGCCACACAGGGCCGCACCCTACGAATGGGGTTGGTGATCTGATTCTGAATTGTGCGGATTAGCTGGGACCTCCTGTTGCCTGTGGCAATCCCGGATTGCATCCGGGACCACCCCCTGATCAAGGGGATGATTCTGGTTGTGGAGTTTTTTTGATTACGGCTGGTAGCCGGCAGAGTTCCTCATTTCTCTCGTTACTTTGTCGAATCAGCCCCGATACGCTTTCCACCAGGCAAGGCATTCGTCGCAACACGAGGATGTAATGTGGGTACGATTGCCCCAGTACTCGCTGTCCACGGAGAATTCCTGGGGAGTAGGGGGCGTTTTCAGATCTGGCTCGCTCGGCTTCGTCAATGTAACTGATGTCCCAGACTCCTTTATAAATGGGAACCTCGACCTGTTTTAAGGGAATCAGGTGCACGTGACAAACATGAAACGCGTTACGGATTGCCGGCGCATCAAGGGACGCGTATTCGGGATACTCTTTGATGAAAAGATCCCAGACCGGTTGCTGCCAGTATCTGAGCTCTCTGTCCTTTGAGTACAGGTCATTGCAGGCTGTGATGAACTTGCGATACCGGGCGTCGTCATTGAGGAACGACCGGAACCGTTCACGGAGCGCAGCATGGATTGCAGCCTGGATGGGATCGTTCCTGTCGTTTTCAGCCGGTTCTTCGGGGGCTGGCATGTTACGAATGTTCTTTTGGATGAGTGTCTGGTTTCCTGGATCGCCAAATCAAGTATAGCATCCGACCGAGGTAGGCCCCAGAAAATAGAAGTAAAGCCACGGTGAGAAAAAACAGGACCAGATAAAGCCCGCCCGCCGTCAGTTTCAGCAGGCCCGATAAATCGGCACTATCTGGAAGCAGACCGATGGCTGACGGGGCCGTGAGGAGGCCTGCCAGCAGGATGCCGCCGACTGTGACAAAGTCGAGTTTGTGACCCATCGTTTTTCGTTCCTGCCAGAGAGTTTGCTGTCTGTTGCCGATGAAAACGTAGAGGATGACCTACCAGAACATGAGTTATTTAAGAGCGTTGACGGTTACTCCACTGCGCCAGATTCCGTCTTGTTGTCTGCAGTAGCGAAAGTCAGTTCTGCGATGATCTGATTGCACTCCGAGTCAACTGATGTGAGCTTAACTCTGATCTGATCTCCGGGTTGCAAATGATGGCTTTCAGGAAGACGAACTCCGACAATGGGCCCCTGGGGAAGCCGGGCAAAAAGAATGTCCCGTGCCAGACGCTCAACCGTTGCCTGATGAAATGAACCGACCTGAGATGCTTCTGGAAAGTCTGGTCGTTCTGCTGAAACCACTCGCTTTAAAGAGCCCAGATAACAGGCACGTTCGTAAGTCGGGGCATCCATGATCTGTAGCTGAACCCGATCTCCCACGTTAACAACTTCTTCTGTAGTTCGAATCCGGGACCAGCTTAATTCATTGAAGTTGATATATACCGTTTCCTCCTGGTTCGTCTCTGCGTAGGCACCCCAGCTGCCGGTTTCAGTGATTCTGCATGTGACTTGATCGCCTGTGTGCAAGTTGTTCCTCCTCGGTGCTGTGTCGTCGTTCAGGAAACTCCTCTGGATTATACCAGAATCGGCAGGTGAAAACGTACTTATTTCTGAGCCACTCAATCCGGCGAATCAGGCACCCATCCTCCGAGGAAGGGAATCGGCATTTCTCTGCGGATTCTTCTACTGCTGAGACCCAGGTTACGGGCCGCAATCGCCAGTCGGTCTGCGGTCAGTAATGCTTCCTTGCTACGACAGAATAATAGTGCGAAATAACCGTTTCTGATGTCTTCTCTGCAGTCGCCAAATTTAGCACAGCGTGCGGCAAAGAGTTCGAGTGGTTTTTCCAGAGAGGAGCCCAGGAGCTTTCGGGAAAGAGAAAGCTGTGCTGGCTGCTCCAGATCATCAAACTGTTCCAGCAGTTGGATACAGAAATGGTCCTGGGCGTTGGGCCAATTGCTCTGACACCAGTTTGCCTCGTCGAAATCGTTGAGCCGCTGAAAGCTCTCGTAGAGGTTATTAGAATCCATAAGCGTTTCTACATGATCAAAAAATGTCTGTCAGAGTCGTAGAGACTCCTGCAATCATGACGTGCTCTGTCTGTTCGATCGCTTTTAGCACCTGGCGATGAATGCCAGTCGCGGCTTTCGAGTCTGCAAAATCCACCTGGAGATTAATGGCTGGTAAGTTACGAGTGCCTGTCTGTTCTACAGAGAGCACACCTGCCAGCAACGATAGTTTTTGGACGAGCTGTTGAAGCGTGTCTGTCTGACCTGTTGCATCATCCGGCCCTGTGTATCTGAGATCAAATTTGAAAACGGTCTGTTTCATGATCCGATGTCACCAATCTGGGATTCGCTCTTCTGTTCTGGTGTTTTATTCATTACTGATGATAGTCAGTGGTATCTCATGAGTTCCCAGTTCTTTCATGAATGAAGGGGGAAGTTCGAGTTCCAACTGATCTGCATCGATCCATGTTTCAATAATGTAAAACAGCTGAAGGCCGTTTGATTTCAACTCTTCAAATGCTGAGGCCGGAATGGCTGCAGCCAGTCAGCGATCTCTTTCATTTTAAGCGCCAACTCGTGTTCGAGAATCTCATAAGGTTCCGCGTCGCTGATTTCGGAGATATTTCTTTCGTAGAAGACAATCAGCCCGCTTCTACCAGGTTCCCTGTCTGCTATACATTGAAAACCGGTTTGGCCGAGACTGGAAGCGCGATTCAGTGGTTCCAGGAAAATTTCAGATGTAACGATGCGTCTATCGCGAGACTGAGCCGAGAGTACCAGGTTGATAGCTTGGATTGACATGGGGAATTACCTGATTTGTAGATAAGGTTCCAGGAGAGGCTCGCTGATTAAACTTCGTCAAGTCTGTAACTGTTCGCTGTTGACCGTTATTCATTTCTGCCGGTTCTACCCGAAATCCGTTGCCTTGATACATGGCCATTTATCGCTTGATTCTCCCTGAAAGTGATCGATTTTCAGCTCGCCTGGCTGGTGCCGATCTGTAGGATGCGCTGGTTGTCTTTTTTTATGGAGTCTGACCGGCTATGGAAGCGTTTGTTTTCAATCTGTTCTGGATTCTCTGTTCTCGGGTGGACTGTCTGTTGGGGGCGAGTGTGTTGGGGGCGAGTGTGTTGACTGAGGACTCTGATTTTGTGGAAAGGCGCGGGGGTGTCAAGCGAAAATTGTGCTGTGGGCTGCGGGTGAGTGTGCCTGAGTTTTCGGTGAGTTGCATTTCAAATGCTCTGAAAGTGCTCCGAAATGATTTGAAAATGTACGAGACAGTTCGAACCGGTTCTGACTGTTCCGGTGAAAAACTGGAAAAATCGACGGCGATTCAGGTGCATCTGAATGACTTGTGGGCGGTGTTCCAGTGCACGCATCGTCCGCCTCGCGCGCGAAGCACAATTGCAACACTTTATGGTTCGGGAAGTGGGAATCAAGTCTAGTTTGTGCACTGGAAGAGCGAGAACCGGGGGGCAAAAGAGCGGGTGCCTGATGCAGATTTGAAGCTGGGCGCAAAAAAAATGCGTCCGTCGAAGGAAGACACGGACGCATTCCAACACTACGAGAAATATGTTAGCCCTGGTCGTCGAAACCGTAGTGTTAGCGCTCAATGGTACTCCGGAAATCCTGAAGAGCAGAGTACCACATAGACCAGTATCGTCATCAGGCATCCCGGGGGATGAGTGAGATAGTTAATTTCATTACCAATCAGATCAGGGAATGTGAATCAGTGCGAGGCTGTAACCTCCGGTTCGCCTGCGAGTGGGGCCGATTCGATGTCCTGCCGGGGACCGAAAAATTCGAAATGAATTCGATCTGCGGGGACATTCAAGGCTTTCAGGCTCGCGTAGACGTTCTGCATAAATGGTTTCGGTCCACAGAAGTAGAAGTTGGCTTCGTTAAAGGGTGTCCATTCACGCAGGATGTTTTCACTCAGGATTCCTGTTTCGTCGCAGTTCTGATTTTCCAGATCGTCTGCCAGCGGCTGATCGTAGAGTGTGAGCGTGCGGACGTTGGCACCCTGATTGCGGAGTTCCTGAATTTCTGCAGCAAATGCGTGGGACTGGCTGTTACGGGCTGCCTGCAGGAAATAGAGTGGGACTTCGGGCTGAGCCGCGATCAGCGACTGCGCCATCGAGAGCAGGGGGGTCACGCCGACGCCGCCGGCCAGCATGACGGTCGGTGTCTGGCGAGGTTCTGCGGGATCGAGGGTGAACTCACCACAGGGGGGACCGATCTGCAGTGTATCACCCACCTGGACCTGATCGTGCAGGAAAGTAGAGATCAGACCGTCGGGAGCGGCCGCGGTGAGACCGGGTTCGCGTTTGACGCTGATGCGAAACGAGTCCTGTCCCGGCTGGTTGGAGAGACTGTAGTTGCGGGGCGAAGTAGGGGTAGTCGGGTGGTCGATTTTGACCGTGATGTATTGACCCGGGAGCCAGGCAGGCAGCGGTTCGTCATCAGCGGGTTTCAGATAGAAGGAGGTAATGACATCGCTTTCAGGCTCTTTGCGATCGACAACAAAGGAACGATAGCCATTCCAGCCGCCGGCAGCGGTGCGCTGTTCTTCGTAGATCTGCCGTTCGCGTTCGATACAGACGTCTGCGAGCAGCTGATAAGCTTCGCCCACGGCTGCCAGGATTTCGTCGGTGGCAGCGTCTCCCATGACTTCCTTGATGGCAGCCAGCAGGTGTTTGCCGACGATGGGATACTGTTCGGCCTGGATACCCAGCGAGCAGTGTTTCTGAGCGATCAGTTCGACGGCAGGGGTGAGGGCGGCGAGGTTGTCAATATGGGTGAAATAGGCACAGATGGCACCGGCGAGGGCTTTCTGCTGGCCGCCAGAATGCTGGTGGGCCTGGTTAAAAAAGGCTTTGACTTCGGGGTTCCCAGCAAACATCTTCTGATAGAAGACCCGTGTGACGGTTTCCGCGTTGGCGGCGACAACTGGTGTGATTTCCTTGACGATGGCGATGGTTTTGTCACTTAACATTTATGGTTCTCCTGAAGAGCGGCTTGATACCCAAGCGGAAACAGATATACTATACTTGGATGTATAGAATAGATAATTCTATACGTCAAGGTGTATAATTGGAGCTTTTCGTATTTTTTAGGAAAACAGATGCTTTCAAAGACTCATGAATACGCTTTGCGGGCGGCGGCCTGCCTGGCGGGGCAGCCTGGCAAGCCTGCTTCAGCCGATTATCTGGCGGAAAAGACGAAGGTTCCCCGGCGTTATCTGACACGGGTTCTGCAGGATCTGGCGGCAGCGGGGATTGTGAAATCGCGGAGTGGTCCCAAGGGGGGCTATGAGCTGATTCACGATCCTGCAGAGTTGTCGATTCTGGATATTGTCAATGCGATCGCCCCGATGGAGCGGATCAATAGTTGTCCGTTAGGTTTGAAGTCGCATACCAGTCTGTGTCCGTTGCATGCGGAGCTGGATCGCGTGTATGCGGAAGCGGAAGCGGCGTTTGGCAGAGTGACCATTGGGCAGCTGCTGGAATCGACGACAACGATTGTGCCTTTGTGTGAGAGTTAAAGTCTCTCAAGGACAGAGGGACACACTGCGAGGTGATGATGCAGCAACCGATTACGGATTATCAGCAGGACGAATCAGGACACTGGGTGGCGCAGCTGGTTTGTGGTCACAATCAGCATGTTCGCCATGCGCCGCCTTTGGAATCGCGTCCATGGGTTCTGAGTGCAGCAGGACGGGCCGGGATGCTGGGATATCTGCTGGAGTGCAGGAAGTGTGACGAAGGGGCACCCACCGATGCGCGGCCGGGCTGACGTCCCGGGTTTCTATTCCCATTGAAATATTGTTGACAAAATGGACAGGCAGGTCTATATTCGGCAAAAGATGTATCACTTATGCATCTTTGTGAAAAGTATGTAAGAATGCGAAAAGCGACACAACTATGCGAACTTGTGTTAGTGGCTGATGTTACTCTTTCAATGCGCCAGTTGAAGCGGGTGATCTGATCAGGCCGTGGTTTTATGAGATCGACGATATCGTTGATCTCCCCGTTTTTATTTTCTGAAAGGAAACTTCATGCTCAAGACAGGATTGGTTACCAGCCTCGCAGTGACTGCTCTGTTTCTGTTCAATCTGAATCTATCTGGCGCTGACCCGCAGGGGGATAAGGGGGGAGCGGAACAGCCTTCCCCGGCAGCGGTCGAACGGACACGCGACACCGTCAAGATGCTGGATGACATCTACAAGAACGCGGTGGTGTTGATAACGGACAAGTACGTGAATGACGAGGAAGACTTCCCGGCAGGGAGTGCAGCGGTCGAGTTGTTCAGGCGGGTGGGGAAAACCGGTTTTCATCAGGTGCGTCTGATTGATGCGACGGGAGAGCCGTACGAACCCAAAAACGTTGCGAAGAGCAAATTTGAAAAGCAGGGGATCAAGCAGCTGAAAGCGGGCAAGTCTTACTATGAGGCGGTGGTGGTCAAGGATGGAAAACCATACCTGCAGGCGATGACGCCGATTCCGGTGGTGATGAAAAAATGCGTGATGTGTCATCCGCATTATAAAGACGCCAAAGAAGGAGAAGCGATCGGTGCAATCAGTTACGAACTGCCGATCCGGTAATTGGATCGAGTGACACAACGGTTGTCATTCTGAGTGAATGAACGCTGATCCCTGCTGGAAGGTAACAAGCGGGGATCAGCTTTATTCGGTGAAGCGCGGGAAGTGCGTGAAAAATAAGAAGCCGTTCATGTTTTTCTGTCAGCGGCCGCTTTGCGGATGGCGAGGGCTTCGGGAACTTCTTTTTTGGCCGGCAGGCGTACGGCGTGTCTCAAGACCCAGCGGCGATTTTTAATCTGTTCCGGTTTCTGCATGGCCTCAATTTCTGACAGCCATTTATGACAAACTTCGTAGGCGACTTCAGGATGATCTTTGGCGATATCAGCCAGATGATTGGCTACCGAACGCCGCACATAGAGTTCGGAATCGTCCTTGAGACTTTCCAGCAGAGGCAGTGTGTAACCGGGGTCGTCCTGAAAGTCCCGTAACCGCATCGCCCAGGGAAGCCGGGGCCGTGTCCCTTCACTGACGAGACGCCGCACATGGGGGTTGGCATCTTTCGCCCAGCGTTTGAGCTGTTTCAGACTCTTGTCGCGGTGTGCGATCAGAAACGGGCGAATACAGAATTCCGCGGTGAAGCGTTGCGTCAATTCGTAACAGACTTTCAAGCCGCTCTCCAGATGGTCGGCACCATACTCGGCGATCAACTGTGAGTGAGGGAAATAAAAGAACGGCGCCAGCCCGTTTTGCTCGGTCGCCTGCAGCCGGGGACCGAGTGACTTGATGAGTAACGGTGCCAGCTCGTCAAAATCTTCCGGCAGCTGTTCGGCCATCGCGTGTGCGATGTTGAGGGCCCGTTCTTTCAGTTCCAGTTTGTTTAAATTACGTTTGGCGCGTTTCTGGAAAGTGGGGGTGTCGAAGCCCGGGGTTACGTCGGCCAGTGAGACGCCGATCAGCTTCACCAGCTGGCCGTTCATGATTTCTTTAAGAGGCGTACCCTTCATGATCGAGGGGCCGACAGCAAACTGTTGTGCGGGGTGCGGTTTCATGCTGGATATTCTAGTTCAGGTTGCCTGACTGCTCAATCGTTCAATCCGCGGTCTGTCTGTTCTGCTGAGGGAGGCCGCTATTCGTCCGGGGCCGATTACTGTTTATCGTTTTTCTGCTTTTCATTCAGCCAGCGTTTCCCTTCCATGAACTCCGTGTGAAAGGCGGCATAAGGAAACTCACGATCGATCTGCTTTCCTTTTTCGGGAGTTACTTTTGTTCCGGGAGCATTTACGTATCCGTCCGGATGATTGCGGAATAATGCTGTTAATCCCTGATCTGAAAGGTCCGAGTCGGGCAGTTTAATTCCACTGCAGAGTCGTAATACGGGAACATTCGCCAACAGGTCCGCGTTTCTGAGATTCGGTGCTTCTAATCCAGAAAAATCGGGCAGTCGCGACAGTGCCTCTGCATTTTCTGGTGTGATTTCGAAGTCACGCGGTAAGATGACACGAATGGGACGAAACAGTTCGGTTTCTGAGGGCAGAAGAGACTTGTCATACATTTGGGCACTGATCTCGGATTTGTTAATGCTGGTGACAATTTTACATCCCTGCTCAAGCAGTTTGATGGCAGCCTCTCGCGCCACGGGGATTCCCAGGTAGCGATTCATTGAGCCGCCATCAGTATCGATTACCGTCATACCCGGCTGGATTTTTTGCAGTTTGGCAATCAGTTCCGGTTCAAATTTGAGGCCGAAAGAAGCTATGTATAGAAACCGCAGGTTCAATTTTGCAAAACCGGGCGCACGCGCCAGTCCTTCCAATTCCTGAGGAACGGGACTGTAAAGATGCAGTTCTCGCAATCGCGGCATTAATTCCAGAAAACGAAATTCATCATCGACCTGAGCGGCACCGAGTATGAAAGTATCAAGGTGTTCCAGTCCCATGTTGAGGTTCAGGTTTGACGTTTTCAGAGGAGTGCTGTAGATATTAAATTCAGTCGTGTTTTCATTAAAACGCAACCCTTCCAGAGCCTTGGGTTCCAGGTCACAGTTCATCAGATTGAGTGAATGCAGGGTCACCAGACGGCTTAACCGAGACAGACTGGGAAATGTGATCTTCTGATTTGACCTGCTGAAATCAATATCGAGAAGCCGAAATGGTTCTTTCGGAAGTGGCCGTGGTTCCAGCCGACTTCTCAGATATTCAGTTCCTCTGGCTTTCTTGAAGCTGACTTTTCCACCCAGATTGATCACCCATTCTGCTGTTTCCCGTTCGAATGCCAGTTGTGCGTCATCTAAGCGGGGGGACGTCTCTGTTTCAGTCGGCTTGACCTGATTCGGTTTTGATAATTTGAGTTCTTCATAGACAATTTCCAGCCAGCGCCAACCTTTGCCGAAGTTGGAATAGAGCGACAGATAAGGCACATCCTGGTCAAGTTGCTGAGTCAGAGATTTTGTGACTTGAGTGTCCTTGATGTTGAAATATCCGTCGGGATCCTGTTCGGCCAGTTTCAGGAAGGCAGTATCCGTCAGATCTGAACTTTCCAGTTCCACTCCACTGGCGCGTCTTAAACCGGGAACCCCGGTCAGCAGGTCGGCGTTTCGAATTCCCTTCGCTATGAACTTATAATAAAAAGGAAGGGCAGCCAGATCCTCTACAATTTCAGGGGTCAGTTTCATCTCGGGAGTGAGAGAGACTCGACTCAACGAGAAAGCGATCTCTTTCGAAGGCAGATTCTCCCTGGAAAATGTCTGGCTTCCTCGACCTGGTTCGTGACCTTCCATGGTACAACCCAGTTCCAGTAATCTGACAGCCGCGTGTTGAGCGACGGGTTTGCCAAGGTACTGTTCTTCTCTGCCGGAATGGTTTGAAGTAATCGTCATTTCAGGTCGTGCGGTCTGCAGACGTTGAACGATCTCGTCATTAATCTGACCAATTGGCCGCAGTCTCAAAAACCGCAATTTCGATTGTCGTAACAGAGGAGATTCGCCTAGTTCTTTCAGTTCCGCAGGTAAGATATCAACGATTTCCAGAGCTCTGAGGTTTGGCATCTGTTCCAGAAAGGCAAAGTGATCATCAATCTGGGAACCACCCAGTTCCAGTGTATCGACGAATTCAAGTCCCTGAATCTCTTTCAAGTCAGATACTTTTAATTCCGTTTGCAGGATGCGTAAGGTTTCAAATGCCTGTTTCAATACGAGCCCTTTGAGGGCAGCCGACGATACTTTTGCTTGATTCAGGTTCAGTTCCTCAAGTGTCATTAACTGACTGAGGCTGCTCAAATCTGTGAGTGGTTTATTCCGGGATCTTTCAAATGCGATTTCTTTCAGTCGGAATGGTTCATCAGGGAGTTCCTTGATGTCTTTGATGTTAAATTTGAAGTCATGTGCCATGTTGAAACGCACGATGCCCCCCTGTTTGATCAGCCACTCTGTGACTGCCCGTTCCCGGGCAAAGGGTTCGGCAGGATCAGCGACCTGTGGTACAGGTGACCCGGTCTGGTCTGGGGCCGGACTGGTGACCTTTGCTGATTTATCCGGTGTCTGGGACGGCAGCCAGTTCAATCTGATTTCCGCTGATTGGATATCTGCGGGACTGATCTCAAAGCGACCGTTTTTGATGTGAAGACCATTGACTGACGCCAGCACTCTCTGTTCGCTGTCATTGACTTTGATGGTTGTCAGTTCTCCCCAGGGAAGCCGCTGTTCACCAATGCGGAGACTGAGTTCATGTGAACCCGCTTCCTGGGGCCCGTTCCAGCTTCCTGACTTCAGTTCCAGTGGTTGCCCGTCGAGCAGCACCTGGGCCCGCTCGTCGTTTAGAGTTACATGCAGATTACCCTTTGAAGCTGTGGGTTTCAGAAAGGTGATTCCCAACAGTAGTACGGCGATCAGTGCCATGCCTGCGAGAACTCTTCCCGGACTCAGACCTTTTCGAGATGAGACCGCCTGATCGGTCTCAAGCCAGTTTGTGAGGACTTGAGTGACATCCTGCATTGTGGCGTAGCGTTGCTCAGCTGAGCGTGCCATCATTTTGCGACAGATCTGATCGAGCCGCGAATTGATGTCGGGCTGAATGTTAGAGACAGGCCGCGGATCTTTTGTCATGATCTGCGACAGGATCGATGCCGTCGTTCCCTGGAAAGGACGTTGTCCGGCGAGCAGTTCGTACATGATGACACCCAGCGCGTAGATATCGCTGGCCGGGCCAATCTTTTCCAGATCGCCCTCCACCTGTTCGGGTGACATGTAAGACGGGCTCCCCATGATCTGGCCATGTTGCGTAATCTGAGTTGCCTCTTCGTTCTGGCTCATCAATGCCAGTCCGAAATCGGTAATGATGGGCGTACCATCCTCGCGGATCATGACGTTGGCGGGCTTGAGGTCCCGATGCACAATTCCCTGCTGATGCGCGAGGCCCAGCGCCTGGGACAGCTGTTGAATCAGCTCGACGACTTCGACCTGATTGAATTTCTTCCCCTCCTGGAGCAGCGCTGCCAGAGATTCTCCTTCGATGAATTCCATCGTGATATAATGCACGTCATCAATTTCGTCGACGTCGTAGACCGAACAGAGATTGGGATGATTCAGATTGGCAGCCGCCCGTGCTTCGCGGTAAAAGCGGGCAATAAACTGGGTATCGGCGTGTTTGTCGATCTGGGGTAGTTTCAGTGCGACTTTGCGTTCAAGCTGTGTGTCACGGGCCAGGTAGACGCAGCCCATGCCTCCCTCACCCAGGCGGGAGAGGATCTGGTAGCGTCCGAAGGTTGCGGGGAACTGTTCGAAGTGCAGGCGTGATTCTTCCACCGTGCGCAGTCCGGAACTGTCTGCCTGGCCGGAATCGGATTCACCGGCGATCCGGGTTTTCGTTGCGTGCGTTCTGGCAAACAGCCGAGACAACTCGTCCGCGATTTCAGGATGCTCCTGAATCAGCTCCTGCTCACTGATGATTTTACCGGAATCCCGCAGGCGATAATAACGTTCGATCAGAATCAGTTCCTGCAGCAGGATTTCCCGCGTGGGCTGTGCGAAGTCGGCGATCGTGTCTTCCAGAGATGGAGTCTGTCCGCTCTGCCAGGAAAGTTCATATTCCTCGCAGGATTCTTCGATGCGGATCTGGATCTCCGCGGTCAGGTTTTCCAGCTCTGATGGTTGATTCATTTATCCAATCCTTAACTCGTACACTCCGAGTTATCAGCTGGATCGCCTTTGGTTGCCTGTTCCCGACATGTTCTTCCCACAAAAATGAGAAACGAAACAAAAAAGTCGGGACTGGACTCAGACCAGCTCTGATTCCACTTCTTCAGTCCAGATCTGACGTATCAGGACCAGACGCCGTTCCACGCTCCGCTCCATGACACCCACTTTGGCTGCAATCTCTGCATTGGTATAACCTTCCAGCTTCAGCCGGGCGACATCCCGCAGTGAATCTTTACCGAGTACCGCCAGCATCCGATTGGCTTCCTCGGCGGCTTCAACTGCAAGTTCCGGACTGGGGCTTTCCTGAGCCAGTTGATCCAGCCAGTTGTCGGACTCCTCGTTTGATGTACCGGAAACGGTGCGTCTGACGTCCCGTTTCTGTGCGCTCTGACGTCGGTACAGGTTTCGCGTTTTACAGAGAGTGATATTTACTAGTAGCGGCCAGAGGCTGGTGCGGTCATTCAGATTGGGGAACTGACCCGCTTTGAGCCTCACAAAAAAGCTGTTGAATGCGCTGAGGACGGCGTCCTCCTCATCTTCCACCCGACAGAGATCCTTCTGCAAATGCGATCGCGCCAGTTGGACCAGTTGCTCAAAATAGCGGTTCCAGAGCTGCTGCTGCAGGCTGTCTGCTTCACCCCGTTTGAGTTGATCCAGCCAGTTAGTGACAGATCCCTGATTCTCCATGCCCGCTGCCATCGTCTATTCTGAGTAAGGTCGTATTGTGTTGGTCAATTTCAATGCCATCGTCCGCAGACAGGCTGCGCTTTTCCCGGAAAATTCAATTCTTTCAGCTGTCATTCCCTGAATGCCGGGTAAAGCCGTTTTATACCAACTCTTTGACCTGGCGGGATTTGCGACAGCTGGTTTCGAGAATTATCTGATTTCATCAGAAAAAAGAAATCTTCAGCGTCGGGATTGCTGTCGGCACTGCGATTGTACAGCAGGAGCAGAGCAGGCACAACATTTTGATCAGTAATTTACTCGTCAGAAGCAGTGCGGAATTTCACTCAAATCTTGGGTATGACACTTGAAAACGGGAGCTGATACGATGCAGACGGGACGAAGCGCACATTCGATCAAGAGACAGACAGGTTGTCGGGGTCTTCGCTGCTTACTTTTGCTGGTGGTCATCAGCCTGGTTCCCTCACTGGCGTGGGCTGAACATCGTCTCTGGACCAGTGCCGATGGAAAAAATCAGGTGCGGGGAGAACTCAAGGGAACCAATGGAAAGCTGGTCATCCTCGAAAAAGAGTCTGATGGCAAACTGCATCTGCTGCCACTCACAGAGCTCAGTCAGGCTGATCAGGATTTCGTAAGACAAAAATATCCCGATATCTTTGCCAAAGAGAATAATGGCTTACCGCAGGCGACACCTGAGGGGAAAGCAGCTCCTATGGCTCCCGCGATGAATGGAGAGAAACCGGTCCCGACGGGCACTGCACCAGTGGACGGTCGATTCAACTGGGCTCAAGTCCTGGAAGCGTTGCCTCAGTTTAAGCTCAAGCAGCTGGAGGGGGCAGCCATCCTCAGTGATAACGCAGGCCTTTATACACACGAAGAGCAACGTACGCTTCGCACCTCAGCCGATCACATTGGTGCCTTAATGAGTTACCTGGTTGATCGAGAAGGATATGAACTGCTGGCGAAAAAAATGGAAGAGAAAGGTTTTGAGGGGGCGTTCAATACCACAAATGGTAGAGAGCACCAGCGGATCGAGGATTGTTTTCACCTGTTCGAAGA
This sequence comes from Gimesia chilikensis, assembly GCF_007744075.1. NCBI lineage: Bacteria > Pseudomonadati > Planctomycetota > Planctomycetia > Planctomycetales > Planctomycetaceae > Gimesia > Gimesia chilikensis. Next base: position 2,380,342 of record NZ_CP036266.1, read on the forward strand.
CGGCTATAAACTCTTTTATTCGAAAGATGATAAAAATCAGTACTACGATCTGCGTAGTTCACGCGTCAATGATTTTGACAAAGGCGTCCAGGTTGCCAGTGTAATTCGCAAGTATGCTCAGGATTTTCAGATAATCAAATATGCGGGAGAAGCTATTCCCCTGGCGGTCTTTTCACCCGCGACTCTGGATAACTATCTGGAAGATCGGGGAGAATTCCCGTTGCGAGTCAGAGGGAGTTTGAAGCATCTCAAGTTGCGATCGATTTTGAGGGAAGTCTACCTGAACTCCCCTGAAATGCCCTCCGGAATTAAAAAGACTCCTGCAGAAGCACGGGAATTTGCCCGCCAGATCGAAGGCAAGAAGCTGGCATTCCGCAAAGATGTCCTGTTGTCGAATCTCCGCTTCGAGCAGCATCGTCGATTTCTTGGCATGCTCAGAGAAGACTACCTGGTGAATGTGCAGATTATCCGCCTCTCACTCGTAGACGCTGCAGATCCAACCCAGGTAATTCAATCATGGGATGTCAAACCAGCGATCGAAAAGCCGACTGCACCACCGGCTGAAGAAAATCAGGATCTCGCGCAGAAAATGCAACAGCTGGCCAAACAGCATGGCCTGGTAATGTGGAAAGGTTATCCTGCTGTTCGAGCTGATCTGACTTTTTCAGATGAAGTTTATCTGGGTAGCGATCACCGGCGGTTTACCGGGTTTTTAGACCGGGTAGCTCTGGGCTTGAATCCAAAGCATGTGAGTCCGGTTCTCCTGGCGACTCATTTTCCGGAAACCATTGGAACACTCGTCAGTATTCAAAAAAATCGGGCTGGCGGAATACATTCTGCAGACTGGCTGGGAACCAATGAATTCGACAGACGGGATATTCTTAAGCGTTTCGAGCAGAACTATACGGATAAGCTGAGCAAGTACGCGGTCGAGCTGCCGATCCGTTTTGTCGAGATTCGTAAAGTCCTGTTAGGGTTTAATCGCCGGTACGATTTCGAGCGGGAAGGGGTCTTGATAGATCTCCGCAGCGGCAATGAGAATTTTCCGGGGCTGACATCCGGCTCTTTTGACCAGCGGGATGATAAGATCAAGGAGTATTATAGACCCTGCTATGAACAGCAATTCCTGCCTCTGACTCCCGAGCAGGCACGTCCCATGTTCAGCCAGGCAGGGCCGGGAGGTTGTGAGGCCTATCTCACTCGCGTTGTGACCTGGGATCGTATGCAACTGAAAAATGATGATGAAAATAAGCTTCCGCCCGTATCAATTACCACCGAATCCCTTGAACTTTACCAGGACCCCTTTCTGAAAAATCAGCTGGCGACTCTGGAATTTAAGCAGCTGCCTCCTTCAATTTTGAGTGAAGCGAAAGGACAGCTTCTCCCCGGTCCCGATCAGCCGGGCAACCTGGATCAATATTCGCTCTTTCTACTCAAGCACGAATTAGACGGCAAAAATGTCGATCAGGCAGAGCTGGAAAAACTGTTTGAAGATTACCGTTACAATTTTAAATCTCAGGCTCACTCCTTTGGCAGTGATCTGTATCAGCTCAAACAGGCGGAAGAGGCTTATTCAGCTCACGGCACGGCCGACTTGAATGCGGCTCCGCGAGATCCCGCAGAAAAAGCAAAAGACATCAAGGAATGGCAGGACGCGAAAAAGAAAGTGGAACAGCATTTTGTGAATCCCAGTTCGCCCTTCTTTCCTTTGAGTACTTCTCAGCGGAACCTCGATCAGAAACAGCTTCCCGAGTTGAGCAAAAAATGGCACGACTGGATGCGTCAGTGTCTCAAATCCACCGGGCGACGCTTGATCGTTCATGCCGGCATTAAAGTCGATCCTCAATTGCGCGATGTGCAACTCACGGTCTCCCACGGCGGCATACAGAACCCTTATACCTGGGGGCCGACCAGGCCGCTCATCGAACAGGGCATTCCCGCCGATCGGCTTGTAATCCTGCCTTCCCAGGACCATCTGAACCTGGTCAACCTGACTCCCTGTCTGCAACTTGAACAACCTCTGGAAACAACCTTCAAACAGATTCCCGACGACATTCGCGACCATATCCTCGAACGTCTTAATCAGACAGCTCGACTCGAAATGGTTGTCTCCATCGGCGAACCCAGATTGCTCCCAGATTCCTCAGGCAAAGGCCAGGACGGGCTCCTGCTCCCAGCTCAGCTGCATGGGATCCAACTCTTCAACGATCAGAAACTGATTTTTGAATACCGCCTGCCTGAAACCGGTAAGCAGAACAACACAGATCAAACCGCCTCCGTTTCCAAGACTCCTGCTTCAATGCCGGCTGAGAAGAACGCGGTCCCCGCCGACTCCGGTCAAATTGAAACCTTCACCCCCGCAACCAGCCTGCGCTTGATCGCCCGCTACCTGCCCGAATTCGCATCAGCGAATGGCGGCTCGCTGATGTTCAACCGCTGGCGACACGAATCCGATTTCCGTGCCGTCGGCGAACGCTCGAAGTTCGGTCTCAATCCACAGCGTGGCGTTTATTTTCGTCCGCAGGCACCGCGACCCGAAGTCGAGCAGCTCCAGGCCGAATCCGCTGCGTTCGCCAAATGGCTCAGTCGCCCTGAATCCTTACCCGGGAACCGCTATACGCTGCAATTCCCCGCCCGCTTTCTCCCTCTCACCGAAGACGTCAAAGGCCACCGTCGCGCGATGCCCAACGCGAGAGGTTTCACAGCCCTCTCCAACTATGGCAAAGTCCTCTCTTCCATCCGAAGCGAAATCAGCAGCCGCAAGCGAAGTATCGATACGGAAAACTTCATGAACGGCAACGGTTCCGGTCGTTCCAAATCCGGTGGCGGTGGTGGTGGCATCGGCGGCGGTCTCTATATCGGTTCCCCCAATAACGGCACCACAAACACCAAAGAAAAACCGGAAGCGAAAAACAGTAAGCCCTCTGCAAAAGTACTCAAGTATCGTCAGGAAATTGAAGAACTGACGCGTCTCTTAAACTACGTTGAAAGTGCGCAACAGAACTTTTATCTGCACCATATCAGCAACGATTATGGCTTCACCAACCTGCAGGGCAATCTCCAGGCGTATGGCAACAACGATCTCGATGTCATCCGTTTACAGAAGATCTACGAACCCATCTTCCCCGTATTGAATCTGAGTCACCAGATCGTCCTTCCTCAGTCTCTCAACCTCGAACCCGGTCGACGCGACTGGCCCATCGAACTCGAATTCCATATCACAGGCGCCTCCTCCCAGGAGACACCGGTCCAACGCCTCGATCCTGAGATCACAGGCAAATACAGCGAACAGCTCAAACTAGAGGATCACGGCAAATACGTCGTCTTCAATGTCGAAGTCAAAGGGGCCTGGCTCATCGACCAGAAAACAGGCCAGCGATCTCACGCACTGAACCTCGTTCCCCTTACCGAAAAACAAACAGCAAAATAAACTCCGAAGCTGAAACTGCCTCAGCTTCCAATCGAGACGGGACCGTGAAGGGTGCCCCCGTCTCGATTTTTTTTCTCCTCGCTCAATCTGCTGTCTTTTCCCGCGAATGACTCTCCAGAAAAGCGATCAGGTCCCGCAACTCGCGATCCGTCAACGCATGCACGAGACCCTGAGGCATGAAGGAAACCGGCGACTCGACAATCGCTTCCACATCATCCCGATCAAACGTCTTGTTCTGACCGTGAGCATCACGAATCGTCTCCTTCACGTATGACCGCAGCCGGATCCCCGTAAACGTCCTCCCGTCCGTCAGAATGATTGTTCGCGGCTGATATTCCGGAGCCATCTCCCGGCTCGGTTCGAGAATCGAACGCAACAGCCACGCCCGATCCTGCCGATCACCCAGGCTGCTCAAGTCAGGCCCCACCACGTTCCCGCGACCACTGTGTCGATGACAGTGCGCACAGTTCGTCAGCCGGGAATGATGAAACAGCCGCCGTCCGCTCTCCACATCTGCTGCCCCTTGAACCCCTTCAACCGCTTTCAGCCACGCGCCGGTATCAGTCAAAGCAGGGCGGTCCGTTTTCAGTGCGCCCGGATTCACGGCCGCCTCGAACGCATCCTTTGAATCGGGATACGCTTTCGCCAGCGTCTTGATTTGTTTCTTCTGCGCATCGGTCAGTTGGATCGAACGCAGACACCGCAGCGACTCTTCACGAACCACCTGGTCGGAAGAATCCGCCAGCTTCAGCATCAACCCGACCTGCTGTTCCGCCAGCGGCGCCAGGCCCGCAATCGCTTCGGCTCGCAGTACCGCATCCTGTTTTGGATCCGCGGCCAGCTCCGCCAGAATCTTCTGTGACACAATCGGATTCCCCGACAGCGTCCGCACCGCTTCCAGCGACAACTCCGCATCATTCACCGCCAGCAGTTCTTCCAGCATCGCCAGCGTCAGCCCCTTGGGAAACTGTGTCACCACCTGCTGTCCCGCTTTCGGAGCAGACCGCGACTGCGTCGGCAGCATCCGCAAGGCGTACGCCCGAATCTGCGGGGCACTCTGTTTGTCCTTCACGCGGGCCAGCAGCATCTCCGGATTCCGCACGCCGTCCAATGCCTTGCCGTTCAACGTGTTCCACGCCTCAATCGCTGCTTCAAACCGCTGATAATCCAGATCACTCTGCGCCAGCACCTGTTCCACATCAGGCAGATACGCTTTCAAACCCATATCCGAAATCCAGCGGATCGTCTCGAACTGCACGTCCGCGTTCTTGTCCTTCAGGAAGACCGGAATCCACGTTTCCGGCTCCACCTGGGCCAGCTGCAGCGCCAGTACCGCCTGCACCCGTTCCGCCGGCGACCACTTCATGACCTCCGCGGGCGTCCACTTAGACGCTTTATGAGACAACGCCACCAATGCCGCCCGGGCGACAAAAGGATCCTCGTTCTGCGCCAGCTTCAACAGTTCTTTCACAGACTGTGTCGCATGTCCGCTCCGCAGATCCGCTGCCAGCTTCGCCTCTTGCGTCGGCGGTTCCAGTTCCAGCGGCCCCACCCAGTCGGCTTTCGTCAGATCAATCTCAAGCTTCCACACCCGTCCGTAACCATGCGCCTGATACCGTCCATCAACCCAGTCACACAGATACCAGGTCATCACTTTCTGATTTTCTTTAGGAGAAGCCCCGTCCCGTGGGGCGGCCCCGACCTTCGGGGCGGCAGCGATACAACTCGGACGAAAATATCGGCCCCCTTTCACAATCGTGATCGGCTTCGAGGTGAAACTCGCTCCCTGTTGCGTGAGCGGAAAAAAGTCAACGCTGTGATCGCCCCACGAAGGGACCAGCAGACCTCGGCCCAGCGGTGCGATCCCACACGGTGCTTCACCCGAAGGATGAATCATCGGCAGCGTGCCCCGCAACTCACCATTCCAGGCCACAAACGGATGATGGGCTTCCGAACCGTAACCCCTGTCGTAACCATAATCGCCCCCTTCGACAATATGCAGCACGCGACACGGCGGCCGTTCTCCGGGATCGTTCTCCGCAGCGAAGATCTCGCCATCCGCCCGCACACAGATGCCAAACGGATTCCAGAATCCCTCCGCAATCCGCTTCAGCTGTTTGCCGTCTGCAGTACAACGGAAGATGCCCCCTTTGCCCGCGCCGGTAATCTTCGTCCCGTCGGTCCCCGTCAGCGTCCAGTCCTTGGCGAAGTTTTCACCGATCGCAAAAATCAGCTTCCCCCGGTTATCCCACGCCAACCCTTCCAGACCGTTGTGCGGATAGTCTGCTTCACTCTCGAGCACCGCGATGTTCTCTTCGACGTCCGCCTTCCCGTCGCCGTCAGTATCCTTGATCCGCAGAATCCGATCCCGCTCCGCCAGGTACACCCAGCCATCCGGCCCCAGTTCCAGGTCCATCGTCGCATCGGTTGCGTTGTAGAACACCTGTCGCTTCTGTGCCCGTCCCGCTTTGTCCAGATCGGAAAAGATGAGAATCTCATCGTGCTCCGGACCTTCATAATCGTCGGGCCGAAAATGCGTGTGCGTCGCCACCACCCAGACCCGCCCTTGTTCGTCCACATCCACGCCGGTCGGAGTCGACAACTGAGGCTGCTCAGCCACCAGCGACAACGTCACTCCCGGCTGCACCGCTTTCACCTGGGGAGGACGGTCGTCTGCCGGACCTTTGTCCGCGGGACTCTTGTCCGCAGCTTGAGATGACGAGACCAGCATAGACGTAACTAACAACACAAACAGCGACAGCGATTTCATGATGATCTCTCTTTTGAGGGCAGGGGGTGGGCAGTATCTGCAGGCAGCCATCAACGGCTCCTTATAAGCTAACGCACCGCTCCACCCGAGGCAACCGATTCTCACCGCCCGGCGGATGATCATCGTCGCACCACTGACGAAACCCGCACTGCGCACCGGGCACATCTGCACTTGCTGCTGAAATTGAACTTGATCGGCCCCCACCGAAGCGTATGGTAGTTCCCTTCTGGCTCGCGCGCGAGGCACGTCCCCGAGCACCGAAACACGCCCCACCTCTGACCGAAGTTCACCTGCACCTCCGCCGATTTTCACCCCCTGTCTACCGAAACACACCGCACCACTTCGCAATGTCAACCTCGCCCAGTTCAGGGCACACCAGGACAAACCCCGGCCGAACAAGGACAAAATCCAGGCCACACCAGGACAAAATCCGGCCACATCGGGACAAAATTCTGTCTTGACCCCCTCACGCCGATGAAGAAGATAACAGCCAACACCCAGGCCAACCTCACCACATACCCGCACAGCCCAACCCCGTTTCAAATTACAGATCATGTCAACCAACAATCCCATAACCAACTCCCTTCAGGATCAGAGGTTCAAACTGAAAGTTTCAAATCGCCTCATATCGTATTGACCCGTAGGGGCAGAGCCTGCGTGCCTGCCCGCCTCGCGACATTGTCCAGCAACAAGCCTCCAATGGAACGACATCCAGTCCCCCCGTGAGCGGCAAGGCACAATCCGCCGGTAAAAACGGTCGACGCTGCATAAAACACCGGTGGCTAGTGCCATTCCGCTCACAGAAACGAAGTCATCAACCCGTGAGCGGCAAAGCGCTAGCTGCCGGTAACCAGGGTCAACACCGAACACAACACCAGTCACAAAAGTTATCCCACCCACTCACAGCTCCACCCAAAACCGTTTCGTGCCTTTCGAAAATTTCGTGGTAAAAAAAACGGGTAAGTCCGAATACAATTCGGGCCGAGCGCAGCGAGCAGGAAATTGACAGTGTTGCGTACCTGAATAGAAATCCTGGTTTAAAGTCATCCCCTCAAATCAGCCACAACCAGATTCACCAACTCCCCACCCCCAAAAGAAAATCAGCCGCAGGGCCTTAGCCCCGGTTGAAACGTCTTAGTTAAAGCCCATGGAAAATCAGAACCACCACCAACTCCCGAGCGGAAAGGCACAACCCACCGGTAAACACGGTTGACGCTGCATAAATCACCGGTGGCTAGCGCCATTCCGCTCACAAAAACGAAGCCACCAGCCCCTGAGCAGCAAGGCACAACCCGCCGGTAACCAGGGTCAACACCGAATATAACACCAGTCATAAAAGGTATCCCACCCACTGACAGCTCCAACCAGAATCGTTTCGAGAATTTCGTGGTAGAAAATCAAACTCCAAACACCCATTCTACCCAACGGCACCGCCCCACCAACGTGAACATCGCGCATCATTTCCGCCGCGACTGATACCGCACGGCCCCCGCCAGGCAGGCCAGCAACAACACCCCGGCCGTAATCACGGCCGTCATTTGAACCAGAGAAACCAGGCTATTCATAATTCACTCCCGCGTGTCAAAAACCATCAAACAAGTCTGCAGACAGTATCGCCCCGACAGGTAAAACCACGCTGAAGCAAATCTAAAATATCCTTCATCTAAAAAAATAAGCCCCCAGACTGATTCCCAAACGTAGGGGCAGCCCTATGTGGCTGCCCGCCGAACGAAATGACCCGTATAACTCCCCCCACATCTCAATCAGACAACGCCTGTGAGCGGCAAAGCGCCAGCAGCCGGTAACCAGGGGCGACACTGAATACAACACCAGTCACAATAGTTATCCCACCCACTTACAGCTGCAACCAATCGTTTCGTGCGTTTCGAGAATTTCGTGGTAGAAAACAAACTCCAGGCCGCCGCATTCTACCCAATGGCATCTCACCACCAACGTGAATATCGCGAACGACTCAATCCCGCGTGATCTCTGCATAGATCCCGTAATGGTCAGAAAGACTCATGCCTTCGGCGGTTTTCCTGTCGAGCACTTCAATATTCGTCACCTGCAGATCAGGTGTGGCCGCGAGATGGTCAATTAGATGCTTCTCCGCGGGACCCAGCGGGCCGGCCGTATGCACCTTCAGTCCCAGTGACAGCACTTCGTTTAATTTCTCATAAGCATACTTCGGCTGCCGTGCTTTCGGGATTCGTTGATTGAAATCGCCGGTAACGACGAGGGGCCCCTGGCTCAGCAGATCACTCAACAGCTCCTTTAGGGCGTCCAGGTAGAGCAGGTGGTCTTCCCAGGTCTTTCGGTCCTTACGTCCGCCTGAAACATGAGCGGCACTCCAGGGGATACAGATACCCACAAACCGGACTCCGCCGGTTACTCCGCTCACAATGCGTCCCGAGGGAAAACTCAGGTCGTCATGAATCGAAACTTCATCCCAGGGCTGGGCACTCCACAGCAGCACCTTCCGGCGGCCTTCTTTGATGGGATAACCATAATCAGGCCCCGATTCAATCAGATGGCCACTCTCAGGTAACAGCCCCACTTTGGCTTCAGTTAGACAGATCATATCTGGAGAGCGACTCTGAATCAATTCCTGCAGTCGTCTCCCCCGTTTTATATGAGGGATCGCCCATGCTGTATTCCAGATCACACACCGCATAGTTAACTCGCCTGATAACTCTCTTCGATCAGGGGCAACGCCCGTACCAAGTCTTCCTGAGAATGAAGTGTGATTTCCAAATTACCAGTTCCAAAATGGGCGATATCCCGGACATCGCGTGTGAATCCTTCTTCCAAGTCGACAGTATCTGGATTCACCTTAACAAAAACGAGAAGTGTATTGATTGTAGCACGTACATCTACACAAACGAAATTCTTGAGACGCTTAAATGCGATGTATCGTTTGGGTGTCTTTATCTGGACATCATCACCGAATCCCAGGCAGGTCTCTTTGAGAGTTTCGAAGACGTCACGGAGTTGAGGACTAGCCTGTTCAAGTTGTTCCACCACCGTTCTATCTTTGGATTTTGACTTTGATTTCTCATTGTCTACAGCACTTGTGTTCTCAGACGCAGATGATGCTTGGACTGCATTTAGTAACTCCAGCAGTAGAAGTTCTTCATCGAATCGAATGTATCGTAGCAGTTCAATATTTCGGTTCATCTGCTGTACGGCGTGTGAATCGTATTTATTGAAATCCCCGGCTATACAGAGCAGACGGGGGTTCGACCATTCTATGTTTTCCGCCATTTCCTGGCCGAACTGCTTGATCACCATCAGTTCGAATTCCGCCCGGTGATCCATCAGCCAGTCCAGGTAAAACAGCCCCTGGTTGATCACGTTTTCATTACTGGTCCGCTTGTATTCGATAATACATGGGCAGCCGTTCTCATCGATCCCCAGCGTGTCAATCCGCCCAGCGTGCGTTTTACCGGTGGAATATTCACTAGCCAGAAATTTTATTCCCAGCAGTGTCTCGAGATGATTTTCGATCAAGATCTGCAGCGATTTTTCCAACGCCACCGTCTTACCTTCCAGTTCGGTGACGGCATCGCCCTGCGTACGAAATAATTTAATATCACTCATGAGGCTGCCCAGTATTCTCCGGAAATCGCGGTCAGTTTTTTAAATACGTCTTTGTGCTGTTCGATCGTCTTTTTATCCGAAGTAAAACGCAGGCGTTTGGATTTGGAGATATACGTAATACTGATCGAGTCCAGCAGCTCCTTAGCTTCCTCCAGTAAATGATCGGGAATCCGGAACTCAAACAGACTCTTGCCGTCGCTCCGCTTATGCAGAAAGCAATAGCTGTTACTGTTTAACGTGATCGCGATATAGAACTTGGTATAGTTCAGTTCCGAATGCTCCAGGATCTCCTCGCTGACTTCCTGCAGCGCTTTCGCATTCTCAATCACCCACGAAGCCCGCTCCTTCCAGTAACTCAGATCGTATGACTTATTATCCGGAGCGGCACCGTCGTCGATCTCTTCGTAAGTATCCAACACCTTCGTGAAATGCAGAGAACGCACCCCGCACACCTCGATGATATTGGCCTGAATCGCAATGATCGGGATCGAATGGCTCAGCAGATGAATCACGTTGAAAAACCGACGCGTGATTGACTCCGCTACCAGCACCGCCGTATGCTGTCGCTGCGGCCAGCGTCGTTTTTCGTTATCCCAGTATTCGATCGTGCGGATGATATGCGATTCATCGGTATCCCCGAGCATGATTTCGACTTCATACATCGCATCATCCTCGGCGTTTTTCATCAACAGATCCAGCCGCCCGCCGCTCGACTGCCGACGTTCCTTGTCGATGGCATCCAACTCACCCAGACCGAGACAACTAGGGTTTTCATAGATCTGATCCTGCAGCCAGTATTCGTTATAGCCACACTCACGAATCGAAAGCTTGCTGGCAATCGGTAGCGGCGTCGGTTCCATTCAGGTTCTCCTAGAGATTGTCTTCTGACTTCACTTCGATTTTTCCAGGGCTGAATGTCCCTGTTTTACCTAACTTGTTTTCCTGCCATCATTTGGTACACTTAATGACTGTACACTCATCCTACTCGGACGACATTCAAAAGTCGATCATGAGAAACCATTGATTTGAAATTCGAACACTCCAGGAACCAGCCGGCACTGTCTGACTCAATCGCACCATCCAGACCTTTCGTGCTTTTCGCGTCTTTCGATGTAGAAAAAAACAAACGAGTCGACCTCAGCCGGATCTTATAAGATCTGCGGATGAAACTCTCTTGCTTAGTTCTTACTTGAATACTGCACTGACGTTCGCTATTTTTAGAAGTGTTACTCGGTGATCGCAATTCTTTTTCAATACATATGATGGATTCTGAGATGCCCTTTGCTTACTGCCTGGATCTTTTTCGTCCGTGTCTTGCCTGTGGTGGTGTTCGTGTACTGCTGGTCTGTCTGCTGATTGTGTCCGCATTGGGGACATCCCCGGTCGAGGCCAGCCAGAAACGCAGTGCTGCCGTGCAGCCGACGGTCTACCTGGATCTGCAGAAGCAGGATACGAACGTTCGCGTTCCTGGCGTTCTCATTCGCGAACTGTTTCGGCAGGCCTTTCTGATCGCCGCCCGCGAAGAGTTTGGCGCCCGCACACGCGATGCCTCTCTGGGCGAACCGCTTCCGGCTCTGAAAGACAAAGATGTGCCGGTCTTCAATATCCATGTCACCATCACTCGTCGTGGGCGGTATGTCGTTCAGGTCATGCAGCGGGACGGTGAAAAATTAAAGCAGATTGAAAAGCGGGATCTGAAACTGACCAATCGGAGTTCCGCCACCGAGGCCGTCCAGTTGGCAGAGGAGTACTCGCGTACCTGGTTTAAGGATCTGCTGCAGCAGGCCGGTTACGTCCCGCAGAAAAGGAAAGCCACCAAAGAGGCGATTCCCACCGAGCCGCTCCGTTTTATCAAGGTGGACGATCTGAACTTCCGGCAGCAGTACGGGCAACTGATCGATGCGCACGCCGCGATAGCGAAGCAGGGGGAGTCTCCCGCACTTTTGGCGCAACTGGCTCGAAGCTATGCTCTGTTTGGAACACTGACCGAACAGTACTGGAGCCTGATTCCCCTGGCGACCAAAGCCCGCGGACTGCTGTATGCAGAACGCCTGCAGCAGAAGCATCCCGACACCGCCTACGCCCTTTCCAATCGGGCCCTGGTGCGGGGGCTGCTGGGACTGGATCGGATGGCACTCAAGGACATCGAAACGATTGCGGGTCTGAAGTCACAAACGAATGTGCCCGCAGAATGGCTGCCGGTCGTCGAAGCCCACTGTCGGTACGACACCCGGAAACTGAAGGACCAGAAGCTGACTCCGGAAAATGAACTGCTGCGGGACTATCTCGCTCTGCTGCAGGTCACTTATTTCGGCACGCCTCAACAGCAGAACGATATCGCCGATGTGCTGCTGGCCCGGGACACCCGCTCGGTGCGGGCCTTTTATACCAGGCCCCGAACGCTCGACGACCGTCAGAGCCTGGTGATGATTCATGATGTGAACATCAGGCTGCTGCATTTTTGTCAGCCTCGTCTCAAAGGGAAAAATGTCCGCAAACTGCTTCCCGAATTCGCCGGCACCAGACTGCAGAACCTGGTTGAAAGCCGCGATGCCCTCGTGGCGGTGCTCAAGGACCGGGGAATGGATCCGGCTGAGAAAACCGAGCCTTCCTTTTCGATGCTGGCCAGCACGGTGCAGGATCTGACCATGCTGCAGGCCTGGGATTTGGTCAGTCGCAGACAGGAACTCAGGTCCGTGAATGCGGACCAGGAACTCAATCTGTTTTTGAAATCGCTGGACAAGCATCCCTTCAAGCCGTTCCTGCAGACCTTCGGCTGGCAGCAGGCGATCGCACTCGAGGCGTTTAACGAATTGGGCCAGGTCCCGGGAGAGTACTGGACCACGGCGACGCATCAGATTCTGGCCCGCGACCGCGAAATCGGTCTGCCCAACGAACCGCTGGAAACGGTCCGCGATACCACCTATATCCGTAACGGCAGTCATGTGATTTCCGAGCTGGCCTTCGTAATCGACTACGCAGTTCCCGAAGAGGAAAAGCCGCAATGGGTCCCTCACTTGACAGCCGTCAGTCCGGATTCCCCTTACACCATCATTCAGGAACTGACTTTTAACTGGAAGCAGAACGAGCCGCGCGTCCCCGAACTGCTCAAGAGATATGCCGATGTCGATCAACTGACCCATGCGATTGCCTACCAGTATTCACTGCGATTCGATTATCCCCGCGCGGAAACGATCTATCAGCAAGTCTTCAACCAGCGTCCGACTTACGAGAACATCTACCCCCTGATTAAAATCGCCCAGCTGCAGGGGAAAGACGAACAGGAACTGAGGCTGCGTAACGAAGCTCTGGCGCTGGTACAGAGCGTGATGGAACGCGCGGGAGTGGAGGCTGAGATCGCCCGCTATTACATTAAGAAGAAAGACTACAAAGAGGCTTTAAAGCATGCCAAAGTGGCTGCGAAAACGTACTCTGGCTGGGGCCTGAGACTTGAGGCGGAGTGCCATGAACTTCTGGGCGATCTGGACAGTGCCCTGGAACTGCGCAAACAGGAAGCGGTCCGTTATAACAATCAATTTGATTTCCATACCTGGTGCCGTTCGCGGGGACTCGAACCGCCCGCGGAAATACAGACGTTTCTCAAGCCTTATGTGGATTATTATTCCAAAGTGCCACTGTCCGATGACCGGTATCTTGTTTCTGATCAGCTGATGTACAAACAGCTTTCTGTGGTTGGCTGTTATCAGTATCTCGAAGGAAATCCGCAGGCAGCCATGAAAGTCTGGGACTACACTGCGGATGAGTACCATTTTGTAGCCGAAGCGTTTCCGGCAATCATGGCGGCACTGATTGCCGATGAACTGGGTATGACGAAAGAACGGGATGAGTATCTCTCGCAGGCGATTAACATCGAATTTCTCTCCCGGGGCAAGAAATATCATCTGCCGCAGCTCAATCAGATCCTGCTCTGCAAACGGATTCTCACCGGGAAAGATGCTCAGGCCCTCTCACCCGAGGTGATCGACTGGTATCTGCAGGAACCGGAAAGTCACCAGGCTCGCATTTTTTATCAGTATTTCGTCGGCAAGGCACTGCTGCAGAAAAAACAGAACAAACTGGCAATCCGCTATCTACAGCAGGCTGCCGAATCGGAAGAGATGACAGGCCTGCTGGCAGCAGCGGTGCTCCGTAAACTGAAACACAAACCGGAACCTGTCGAAACACAGGCTGCGGAGCAGAGTACAACAGACTTACATGAACTGTTAGATCAGGTTTACGCTTACGAATATCACAAACGTCGCGAACTGCAACTGGTGACGTTAAATCGGGCGGCAGAACTGTTTCCTGAATCCAGTCTCGTTTTCATCAGACGAGGCAAGCTGCAGGCGCTCCTGAAACAGCGGGATCGCGCCCGACAGGATTTTGATAAAGCCATCGAACTGACACCAGAGGTGCCGGAGGTTTGGATTAGCCGCGGTGAGTATCTTGAGTCCACAGGTCAGGATCAGGCTGCTGTCAAAGACTTCGAAGAGGTGGTACAACGCGATCCCCAGAACAGCTTCGCACCGCAGGCTGCCGCTAAACTGCTCGCCTCCAGCCCGGACGACAAGGTGCGTGACGGCAAACGGGCACTCGAATATGCACAGCAGGCAACCCGGCTCATCCCCGAACAGAAATCTCTAAACATGGCGCTGCTGGCAGCCGCGTATGCTGAACTAGGGCAGTTCGATAAAGCGAAAGAATATAATCAAAATGCGATCAAATACGAACAAAATTATCGCAGCAAAAAATCTTACCAGAGTCGACAGAAGCTCTATGATGCTGGGAAGCCCTATCGATTAAAGAAGCGTTCCTGAAAAACTGTTTTCAGAAGACCAGCAATCCGGAGTTAAATTCCCGGGAACTCTGCACTCCGCCGGCGCGTCAGGAAATTGCTGTGAAAGTTGTTGACAGTCGCTGAGGGGCACTTTTAAGATATACTGTGCCCCTGTTTATTTGTGGGCACTTTTGTCTAGATCGCCAGCGCCATTCGGTGACAGGCAGCATTTCGCCCTGCTGCCCGCGGTTTCTGCAACTGAGTTTCTACCTACTCTGCCCCAGACACAATCGATTTCCCGTCAGCATGGAACGATATCATCTATGAACAGCTCCGCTGCCAGCCAACATGAGGTTTCGGAAGAAGTCCTCAAGAATGCCCAGTTCATCCAAGCCGTCCGCGACCAGGTCGCCACGGTCGTCGTCGGTCAGGATGAGGTCGTCGAACGCCTGTTGATCTCGCTGTTTACCGGCGGTCATATTCTGCTCCAGGGGGTGCCGGGACTGGCGAAAACGCTGCTCGTGTCGGTTCTCTCCAAATCGATCGACCTCGATTTCTCCCGCATTCAGTTCACCATCGACCTGCTGCCCTCCGATATTCTGGGTTCGCAGATCCTCGATCAGAAAACCAACGAGTTCGTCACCCGCACCGGGCCGATCTTCACCAACCTGCTGCTGGCCGACGAAATCAACCGGGCCGCTCCCAAGGTGCAGGGGGCGCTGCTGGAAGCGATGCAGGAACGCAAAGTGACCATCGGCAACGAAACCTTCTCACTCCCCGCGCCGTTCCTGGTGATCGCCACGCAGAACCCGGTGGAGCAGGCCGGAACCTTTGAACTGCCCGAGGCCCAACTCGACCGCTTCATGCTTTGTCACCGCCTGGACTATCCCGATCCGAGTGAGGAACGCGAAGTCCTCAAACGCAACATGGCACTCGGCATTCGTCGCGAAGACCGCGGGGCTGTGGTGAATACCGAATTCGACGTGATGCAGCAACAGCCCGTCGGCACAGCCGATGACCTGGTCGCCTGCATGCAGGCCGTCAACGACATTCACGTCAGCGATACCTTCGTGGAACACGTGATCGAAGTCATCAACCGCACACGCAATCATCCCAACATCGAACTGGGCTGCAGCCCGCGTGCCGGCATCGCGCTGGTCAAGGCCTCCCGCGCCCGGGCTCTGATCCAGGGACGCAACTACGTGATTCCCGAAGATCTGTTCGTGCTGGCCGAAGATGTCATCCTGCACCGCATCCGGCTGAATTACGAAGCGCTCGCCGACGGACTCACCGGCAAAGGAGTGCTGCAGGATATGCTCCGCGACCTGGGGGCGACGCCATCCCTGGTCGGGCGGGAGGACTAATCGCCGCTGTCTCGAATCACGTTATCGAATACTCTCACAGATTTAAAACAGGTGCTGCATGGAAGGCTTACTGGAACAGATTGATCCGCTGGACGCGCGGCAGTTCTACATTGCCGTCAAGCGACTCGCGGACAGCCTGAGTTACGGGACCGACAAGTCGCCGTTTCTCGGTTCCGGGCTCGAGTTCTTTCAGTCGCGACCCTACCAGGAAGGGGACCCGATTAAAAGCATCGACTGGCGGGTTACCGCCCGCACCGGGAAGCTGTTTATTAAGGAATACGAGACGCCCAAGCGGCTCCCCTGTTATCTGCTCATCGACACCTCTGCTTCGATGATGATCAGCTCCACCGCGAAAAGTAAATACGGTCTGGCCCTGCACATCGCGGGCGGACTCGCCTTTGCCTGCCTGGAACGCGTCAGTCCCGTCGGCGTTCTCGGCGTCGGCGAAACCGATCTGCGGATTCATCCCAGCCTTTCCAAAGACCAGGTCATGCAGTGGCTGGTCCGCCTGAGACGTTTCCGCTACGACGAACAGACCACCATCGGTCAGCGGGTGGCCGAGTTCAGCCCCAGCCTCAAGAGCCGGGCGCTGATTATCGTCCTCTCCGACCTGCACGATCCCAAAGCGGTTCCCGCCCTCAAGCAACTCGCCCAACGGCACGACACCGTGGTGATCCAGTTTCGCGATCCGGCTGAGACCGGGCTGCGCGGAGCCGGACTGATGCGGGCCCGCGAAGCAGAGACCGGCAGCGACTTCGTCACACACGGACGCAAGGTCTGGCTCGACCAGGAGCAGATCGACTTCCAGCTGAAACGCAGCGGCATCGATCATCTGTTGATCGAAACGGACGAGCCGTTCGTCCCCCATTTAAGGCAGTTCTTTTCTTCCCGCGATATTCTCTCACGAGGGAGCCGTTAATGAGAGACCGGCAGGCATTTTATCGAACTCTGATTCTGCAGCCACTCGCGCTGGTCCTGCTGACCTGCGTCTACGGAGCCGCGCCGTCTCCCTCCGCCGCAGCAGAGGAGCCCTCCAGTGCGTCGGTCGGCATGTCGCAACGCATCGAGGACATCATCCTCCCCGGTTCCGAACTGCAGGTCAAACAGATCGCCGACGACGATCCGATCATCTTAAGGATTGTCAGCCTCCACCCGCACGGCCCGGACATGTTCCGCTATGAACTGGAATACTACGGCCTGAAACCCGGTGAATATAATCTGGCAGACTTCCTCGAACGCAAAGACAAGAGTGCATTGGGCGAACTGCCCGCGATCCCGGTGAGTATCAAGTCGATTCTCCCCGCCAGTCGCGTGGAACCCAACAGCCCCTCGGCCACGTCGATCCCCCGGATCGGCGGCTACCAGTTCTGGATGACCATCATCTTCCTGCTCTGGGCAGTGGGCGCCTTTCTGATTGTCTTCGTCAAACGTAAATCAGCCACCGAGAGCGACGAATCACAACAGCCGCCTCCGTCGCTATCAGATCGTCTGCAGCCCATGGTCGAAAAAGCGATCGCGGGGAAACTGACTCAGACACAGATGGCGGAACTGGAAATGATGCTGGTTGCGTTCTGGCGAAAACGACTGCATCTGGAGCAGACCGACGTCGCCGAGGTGACCCGGATTTTAAGACAGCACGAGGAAGCCGGTCCGCTGCTGCAACAGCTGGAAATTCTGCTGCATCGCCCCGACGCAGATCCGCAGTTGAACAGCCCGCAGATCGCGCAGATTCTGGAACCGTATCAAAATCTGCCCGCCGATGCCCTCGACGAGGAGCTGGCGTCACTCGCTACCTGAATACAGACTGAGTTGGAATTTACTGAAACCGAAATCAATACAACCAAAGGCAAACTGGTAAATCGACGTTATGAGTTTTTCACATCCCTGGGTACTCCTGTTCTTAATCGTGCCGATCGCGCTGCTGGTCTGGATCTGGCGGCGTGACGGGGGACACGTCGTGCTCCCCTTCGACCACGGAGTTCAGACGCGCGGACGTGCCTGGGGAACGCTGGTCAATCTCGCGCAGTCACTGCCCGCGTTGATCCTCGCGGTCGTCGTACTGATTCTCGCCGGTCCGCAACAACTGAGTGCTCCCAAAACCAGGCGGGTGCTGACCAACATCGAATTCTGCGTCGACGTCTCCGGCAGTATGACCGCCTCCTTCGGTGAAGGCACACGCTACGATGCCTCGATGGCGGCCATCAACAAGTTTCTCGATTACCGTGAAGGCGACGCCTTCGGCCTGACGTTCTTCGGCAACGAAGTCCTGCACTGGGTTCCCCTGACGACCGATGTCTCCGCGATCAAATGCGCGCCCCCGTTCATGGATCCCATGAGCCCCGGGCATCCGCACTGGCTGGGAGGCACCGAAATCGGTAAGGCCCTCCGCGCGTGCCGGGAAGTACTCATCTCGCGCGAGCAGGGGGACCGGATGATTGTCCTCGTCTCCGACGGCTACAGCTTCGATCTGGGCAACGGACAGGATGTGGAGATTGCCGAAAAACTCAAGGCGGATGGCATCGTGGTTTACGCGATTCACATCGCAGCCAGTGAAGTGCCCGGTCCGGTTGTGAACATCACCGGTCTCACGGGGGGCGAGGTCTTCGAGCCCGAAAGCCCGCAGGCACTGGAAACCGTGTTCAAGCACATCGACGATATGCAGGAGACGCGTCTGGAACGGACGGCGGCGGAATCGATGGACAACTTTTATCCCTACAGCCTGGCAGGTCTGATCCTGCTGGGGAGCAGCACACTTTCACTCTTTGGATTGAGGTTTACACCGTGGTAGCAGGACTGGCGGCAATTGTGATCCTGGTGGTAGCCACCGGTGCGGAAATGCTCCACGCCCGGCGCATCAGGCGGATTGCGCCCCTCGTCTTCGGTCCCTCCGCCCAACCCGCGGCCTGGGCCCGTATCGTGCCTGCACTCCGCGTGCTCTCACTGACCGGGCTCTGCTGGGGACTGATCACCCTGCTGCTGCTCCCTCCCAAAATTCATGCTGCCCAGGCCATTCCCGATAACGAAATGAAACACCTGCTGATCGTACTCGACGTCTCGCCCAGTATGCGGCTCGAAGACGCCGGTCAGAACAAGGATCAGTCCCGCATGCAACGCGCCGCGCGGTTGATGGAATCCTTTTTCGAACGGGCCAATATGAACCGCTACCAGACCAGCGTGATCGCCGTCTATAACGCGGCCAAGCGGGTCGTGGAAGATACCCGCGACCTGGAAGTGATTCACAATATCTTCAATGATCTCCCCATGCACCACGCGTTTGTCTCCGGCGAAACCGATCTGTTCTCGGGACTGGAAGAAGCCGCAGAGCTGGCGAAACCCTGGAATCCACGCAGCACCACGCTTCTGCTCATCAGTGACGGCGATACCGTGCCCGGCGTCTGCATGCCCAAAATGCCCGTCTCGGTCGCCAATGCGGTGGTGATCGGCGTGGGAGATTCCGTCAAAGGCTCCTTCATCAATGGACACCATTCCCGCCAGGATGTCTCTACGCTGCGACAGCTGGCCATTCGTCTGAACGGCACTTATCACAACGGCAACGAAAAACATCTCAGTACCGACCTGATCGATCAACTGGCGGTAGGCGGTGAAGAGAACCCCTTTGAGAAACTGACCCGCCGCGAATACGCCCTGGCGATCTGTGGTCTCTCGGCCTTGATCTACGCCCTGATTCCCTGGCTGCTCCATTACTGGGGCACCGGCTGGAAACCGGGAGTCTTCACCAGTCGCAAAGAACGGGCACGGGCCCGGCGGGAAGCGGAACGAAAACAGAAGTCAACACATCTGCATCCGACGGTTTCATGACCGACGGATAACGGAATACAGGAAACCAGTTTTGTCACTTGTGCAATGGAAACTGATTGCAGGAAGGAAAGTCCAATGAGAATTATGCTGCTACTTTGCTGGGGGCTGGTCCCGCTCTTTCTGGGCGCCTATCATTACGGACCAGGACAGGCACAGCTGAAGCTCGATGATGTGGACCGGAGAGTCAAAGTCGCTCAGACCGCCGAAGAGCACGGCAACTGGAGTCGGGCCGTCGCGCTCTACAACGAAGCTCTGCCGCTGGTTCCTGCAGAGAATGTGAAGGAATCACGCAAAATCCGTCTCGCACGCGACAAAGCGATGATGTTCTCCGGAGAACTACCCGAAGCCTACCTCGATCTGCAGGCCCTTCTGGGAGAACTTCAGTCCGATGAGAAACCCGATGCGGAACTGTTGAAAGAAACACGCTCCGCGATGGCCAATGCGGAATATTACGTCACCTGGACGCTGCGACTCGAAGGGGTTGGCAAAGATGGCTGGGAACCCATCATCGAGTCATCGCGTCAGAACTATCGTCTGCTCGCAGAAAACGCAGAGAAAACCGGCGACAAAGGTGACCTCAAAGAACAGCAGGAGAATCTCGAAGCTGTCATCCGGCTCGCGAATCTTGATCTGACCGATCTGCAGGGCATGCCGATTCCCAGGCAGTGCAAGTGCAAAGGCTGCTGTAACGGCGTCTGTAACGGCAAGAAGCCGGGGAAGAAGCCAGGAAAAGGCAAGGGAAAGAAAAAGGAAAAGGACCATCGTGGCGCCAGTGCCGGACCACCGCCGGATAAAAGTGGTTCGTAATGTCTGACGGAGAAGGGGGGATTCGTCGGTGAATCCCCCGGACGACTGCTGAAACGTAATTGATTCTAAATTCAAGTAAAGGTGACTTCCGATGCAGCGACTGCAACTCGCTCTTTCGATCACAATCGCGACTCTGCTCTGTGCAGCTGACGACCACTCCAGCCTGGCGCAATCTAGCGCGCGAACTTCGTCGGGACAGGTTTCAAAACTTTTAGCGGTCCCGGTCCAGGCACCCGTCCCAGTGTCGGGCAGTCTCACGGTCACGACCGCACCTGCCAGTGTGCAGACCAGTTCCGCAGCCGCAACACAGAGTGCCTCGTCCTCCAGCACGGACGCCCAGCAGAAAGCCTACGAACAGAAACGGCTGGCCGCGATCAAAAAACTGAAGTTCGATCGACGTCCTTCTGCTCGCATCCAGGCCTGGGCTGCACCGGAAAAAACAGACAAACAGCAGCCGGAAGAGAAACAGCAGCCGACCGAACAGCCCCTCGTCGCACAGAAACCGCTGACTCCCGAGCAGCAGGCTGCCGCCGATAAAAAGGCACAGCAGGCGAAACTGGATGCCGAACTGAAAGCCTTCGAAAAACAACTCGCAACGTTGCAAAGCGATGTCACTAAAGGGAACTGGAAGGCCGTCAAAACGTTTTTCAAGACCCTGCCACAGGATGAGTATCAAGCCCTCTACCTGCAGTTGCTGACTTCTCTGCAGAATCCGGAACGTCCCTCGGGAACCCGTTATCCCCAGTTCGCCGAGAAAAATGTGATCTCCATCGACGACTTCTTCCAGCTCGCAGCGCTCCTGCCCGAAGATGCCACGGAAAAGATCGATGCGAAAAATCTGCCTTCAGGCTCGGTCAGTTCCGCACAGCTTCAGCAGATGATTCAACAGAATCCGCAGCTCGCGGCACAGCTTCAGCAGAAAATGAATCAGAAAAACACGTACTTCGGTCAGCTGACAGGCATCTTCCGCATCTCGCTGGGGAACGGGTACGCGATTCAGGAGTATCTCAAAGCGTTTAACGAACAGTTGCAGAATAAAGAGCCCGTTCTGAGCAAACGCCAGGTCGCACAGTTACTGGCCGATTCCGGACAGGCGCAATATATGGCCGAGTACTTGCCTGCATTGGCAGATGCGATCAAAGAAGATGACCGCGAAGCCTTAAACCTGTTGTCGCGTTATTATCTGGCGCTCCCCTCCCACGAGAAAAAGAACGAACATCTGGAGAAAGCCTGGGAGGCCCTGCAGGCGGTGCTGGCGGTCGGCGAAATTTCCACCGAAGAAAAAGAAGAAGCCCTCAAGCGGGCCGTCGAACTCACACCCCGTATCAAGGATGAACTGGGGCAGGCCTGGCTCAAGGAAAGTTTCAGCAAGCGTCCCGAACGGGGGAAGGAAATTCTCTCCACCATCGGCTCCGCGGTGGCTACGGGGATGTCGACCCAGATCAGTAACAGTTCCTTCCGTCAGCGGAGTCTGGAACTGCAGAAAATCGCCGTCGAAGCGCTGCTGACTGCGGCTCCCGAACAGGCGCAGGAATGGCAGTCGACACTGCAAATGCTGGCGACCAACTGGCTGCGGGAAGCAGAAATTTCACAGACCTATGACTACTCTACCCGTCGCGGACGCACCATGCAGCGCGATTATTACGGCAACTTCTACTACACCGAAAGCAGTATGATGCAGCCGCAGATGGCGCGGCAGAACCGCATCCAGGCCATCTCGACCGGCAAAATCCTGGAGATGATTCCGGACGAAAAATGGATGAAGCTCGTCGATCCGCCTCTGCACCAGGATTTCATGACCACCATCGCCCGGCTCTATCTCAAAGTCGAAGAGGAAGACGAAGCCTTCCCGTACATTGAGAAGCTGGCTCCCCTCGATCCGCGGGAAGCGAAATCTCTGGCCGAACAGTTCCTGCAGGTCTGGACGAAAAATCACAATCCGAATTCCGAGCAGCAGCGGACCAATATCTATATGTTCGCCTGGGGCTTCAATCAGCGGGCCCAGGGAATTCCGCTCACCCGTTCCAAGCAGGTTCGTAACCTCGAAGAACTCGCTAACTGGATCAAGCGAATCAACGATCTTCCTATTGAGCCGATCAACGAAAGATTGATCACACAGGCTTTTACCCAGGTGCACAGTGCCGCCGAGGTATACCAGCTGGATGCGATCGAAAAAATCTACGGCACCGTCGATGGCCTGAATCCCGAAACCCTGGCTTCTCTGATTGAGACCATGCGGACGAACCTCGCTAAGGTCTGGCGGATGCCCGCGACTCAGAAGGCGGCCAAAACCAATCGCAAACAGAAAGACATCGAACGCGAAGTCATCAAAGGCTACGCGACGGCCCAGCAGGTGCTGGAGAAAGCGATTCAGAAATATCCGAAGTCCTGGGCGGTGCAACTCGCGAAAGCAGCCCTCGATCATGATGCCAACGAGTTCCGGCAGGAGCTCAACCGCACGACCGAATTCTCCGAGCGCCGTCAGCATTCACTGGATGGATTTCAGAAGGCGGCCGAACTCTACGCCGCTGAGGTCGAATCGCTCGAAGAGGACAAGCAGGAGTCGACCGTCTACGAGACCTGGTTCTACGCCAGCCTTGGGGCTCCCGATTTAGGCAAGATCTCGGATACCACCGTCTCAGATCCCACACAGTATCCCCTCATCCGCAAGGCGATTGAAGAACTGCCCGGCGAACTCGCCAAACGACATATGGACAAGTTTGCCAACTCCCTGTTCGTCCGGCTGAGTGCCCTCAATCCGGGAGTCAAATTCCGTTACCTGAAAGCGGGCTTTGAAATCGTGGGCGACCATGAACAGGCGCGGGAAGCGAAAAAAGTTTACGACTACTACAAAGACCTCGTGACCGAAATCAAACTGGAAACTGAAATCGACGGTTCGGATGTCGTCGGTCATGGCGAGCCGTTCGGCCTGTTCGTCAATCTGCGACACACGAAGGAGATTGAACGCGAATCGGGCGGGTTCTCCAAGTACCTGCAGAATCAGAAGCAGGGGAACTACTTCTATTACAACTACGGTCGTCCGCTGGAAAACTACCGTGAGAAGTTCGAGGAATCGGCCCGTCTGGCGCTGGAAGAACATTTCGAAATCCGTTCGATTACTTTCCAGAGCGAAGATGTGAACTCCCGCGCCGCCGAAACCTACGGCTGGCGGGTTACTCCCTACGCTTACCTGTTATTGAAGCCTAAGGGGCCTGAGGTCGACAAGATCCCCAGCCTTACACTCGACATGGATTTCATGGACACTTCCGGCTACGCCGTGATTCCCGTGGAATCGGCGCCGCTGCCTATTGATGCTTCGCCAGAGCAGGGCGATCCGCGTCCCTATGAAAAAGTGACCATCACCCAGACTCTCGATGAACGCGAATCAAAAGAGGGCAAACTCAAGCTGGAAATTCGTGCCACCGGGATCGGCCTGATGCCCGACCTGGATCAACTGGTCGATCTGAAACCCAAAGAATTCAACATCACCTCGATTGAAAACGAAGGCGTTTCGGTCTCACAGTTTGATAAGACAGCCCCCGGAAATGCCATCGATTCCGAACGGATCTGGATGGTCTCCATGGAGGCCCGTCCCGATCTCACCAAACATCCGGAAGCATTTACGTTCGGCTTACCGAAAGACGAGGCCCACGAAGTCACCTACCAGCGGTTCGACGATGCCGACCTTGTCTCCGTTGATCCGGAGATCATGCTCCAACAGGAGTACGGCACTCCCGAACAGTCCTGGGTGATGCCCATCCTCGGCGGGATTGCATTGCTGTTGCTGCTCGGAATCGGTTTTAAGCTGGTGACGCGGGAAACACAGTCCGTCAGCACGGCCCGTTACCAGATGCCTGAGCACGTCACTCCCTTTACTGTTCTAGGTCTGCTCAAGGACATCGAACGTAACAACGGACTCAGCCCCGCAGGCAAAGCCGAGCTCGACACGTCCATTTCTCGTCTGGAACACTACTACTTCGAAGCCCCCACGGGAGAAGAGCCCGACCTCACCGAGGAAGCCCGTCGCTGGGTCAACCGGACGAACTGAGACCGGCCAGGAAGAGTATATTTAATAGAGTTCGGTGTGATCGTAAGGTCGACAGCGTCAACTCTATAATGATTCATTGTAGCCGATGGTATGCTGTTACCCTTGTGATCAGGACTTCAACAACAGAGAAGCCAAATTAGCCGTAGGGCATTAGCCCCGGTTGAAACGACTTTGGTATAGACCATCCAGATTCTCAAACACTAACTGGTACTAGAGACGATCAGGAATCCGCCTCTGACGGTGCGATCATCGTTTTCAGTTCGCGCTTCAGTTCCGCCAGGCGGGCCAGCATCTCGCGGATCGTCTCCTGGTGATGTTCCAGGTTGGCCCGTCCCTCGCGAAGTGGATCTAAAACGATCGCTTCGTACTTGAGATACTCGGCACAGGCGTAAGGCACTGCCGCTGCGATTTCTCGCGGGATCGTTACAACACCATTACAGTCGCCGTGCAGCAGATCACCGGGCTGGATGGTCAAGCCGCCGACCTCCACGGGAATACCGGTCTCTTCGAAGTGACAGTAACCGTGTCCACACATGATCCCGTGACTGAAACAGGGGAAGTCGAGTAGTCTGACATTATCGATATCCCGGGCGGCTCCCGACGTGATCAGACCGACGGCTCCAAAGGTTTTGTACGTCAGGCACATTCCGTCACCGAACGTGGCTCCCGCGGGGGGATCGTCCAGATCCTGGAAGACAACAACCGCCGGTCCAGGCAGTTCTGCGAACGAACTGATCAGCCGCGCAGACACGCCGGGATCGATGTCCGCTGCAGGCGGCGCGGAAGAGCGAAAGGTCGCAGTCGCCGCATAACCGACCATGGGAGGCAACTCCGGAAAGCAGGCTGCGATCTCCCGTTGCATGTAACCCGCGGTCCGCGGTCGCACCTCAAACAGCTCAATCGCGTTGCAGATCGTCGGCGTATCAAACTGCTGTAACTCAGTCAGGTCAGGTAATGCAGACATCAGAGATTTCCCAAATAAGGTTTGACATCAGGAATTGAATAGATACTATTTAATCAGAAAAAGACACGGTGTAAATCAATAATGTGACCAAATATGTTTAATAAGTAGTATCTATGGCCGCCGAAACCAGTATTCAGTTGACCCAGTCTGACGAGCTTGCCGAGCGGATTCGGGCCCGTATTCAGGACGAACGGCTCACCGACGGGGCTTTTTTCATGACCGAAGCGGACCTCGCGGAAGAGTATGACGTTTCGCGAACCGTTGCCCGGGAAGCCGTCAGTCGACTGGTGGCCATCGGTCTGCTCGAAGCCCGCAAACGGCTGGGGCTGATTGTCCGGCGTCCCGATCCGCTCCGTCTGCTGCAACTGGGGCTCCCCTCCTTATTCGACTCCGACCAGGATATCGCCGAACTGTCGATGCTGCGTTACGTGGTGGAAATGGGGGCCGTCGACCTGGCCATCCGCAACGGCAGCGACGAACAGTGCCAGCTGCTTTGTGAACTGGCTCAGGAAATGGAAACCGCCATTCGCAGTCACCGGCCCGAGAAGATTTCCGAACTGGATATCGCCTTTCACTCACTGCTGCTGCAGATGACATCGTCCACATTGATCGCCGGCATGCAGCGGGTGCTGGTCAACTTCTTCGATACGGCCTATCAGGATTACCAGTCCGACGCGGCGACCGGCGAACGGATGATCTGGGAGCACCAGGAACTCGCCGCCGCCATCCGTGATCGTGATTCGAACCGGGCCCGCACCATGATGCAGATGCAGTCCCGCTTCTGGCTGGATCAGAAACCAACAGACTCAAAATAAATCATCCGCGCTCAAATCAGGAAGCAGCCTTATGCAGGGGAAGTCAGACAACGCTCAAACACAGCCGTCAATCGGCACGCATCATGTCAGTCCTGAGAGCAGGGCAGGGACATGGTGTTATGCACTGTTCATGCTCTTGCTGTTTACAGGCACCAGTCTGGCCCGCGACATTCACGTTGACCCGGATAACGGAAATGATGCTGCCCAGGAAGGGCCGCTCAAAACAATCCGCCAGGCGATCCGCAACGCACAACCGGGCGACACGATTCATCTGCAGCCCAAAGTCTATCACGAATACGCCGGCTTTTACGGCAAGCGCGGAGAACCGGGCAAACCGATCACACTCGACGGGCACGGCGCCACGCTGGAAGGTTCCGACCCGCTCGACATTACTCAATGGAACGAAGTCAAACCTGACCTCTATCGTAGTGAGCAACTCCTGCCTGCGGTCAGTGATGCCATCCTGCAACGCTGGTTTTTCGTCTGGAACGGCAAGATGGTTCACATGGGCCGGACCTCCAAAGGACCCAGTCAGGAACTCAAACAGCCGGAGGAACTCAAAGCGGGAGAATGGACGTTTGTGAAAGCAGGGCCCGCCGATGAAAAGTCATCCCAGATCAAGGGGGCCTTTTATTTGAAAGTCTCTCCTGGTGCCCAGCTCAGCGAACAGCAGATAAGCGTTCCCGTCCGTTCCGCGGGAGTACAGTTTGGCGGTTCGAAAGACAACTACAATGCGCACCTGGTAATTCGCAACCTGACCTGCACGCATCCCTATAACGATGGTTTCAATATCCACGGACATTGTGAAGACGTACTGTTCGAAAATATCCAGGCCATCGAATGCGGCGATGACGGCATCAGTGCTCACGAGACGGCCGAGTACAAAGTCGATGGCTTTGTTTCGATCGGAAATTCGACCGGCATCTGTGACACGGGAGCCAGTCGGACCAGTTACAATCGGGTCTATATTCGCGACTGTCTCGGTTTTGATCTCTTTTTTCTCGATACGGGACGCTACGAATTGACCAACGCGGTCGTGCTTTCTTCCGCTGTCCGCACGCTGATGCTCACCGGTCGTGCGGAAGAGACTGAACCCTGCACGCTCACGATGAAGAATGTCTTTATCCGGCGGGTCAGGGGAAAGAACGAAGTCCGTGTCTCCCGCAATTCGATTCTGGATGCCAGTCATGTCACGCTGATGGGACTCAACTTTCAGGCGACCGGCGGCGAAGTCCGTCTGTTCGATTCCCTGATTGCCGGCGCGACGGCTCGACAGATCGAGGAAGCGGAGTACGAATATCTGAATGTCTCCCGTTCTGCCGATCCCCTGACAACAGAGATGTCGATCTGGAAAGACGTCAAATGGACGGGCGACCGCAACCGCTATCAATTGCAGAGTCTGCGCCTGGATCGTACCTTTTTCGCTCCCCAGGACTTCGCCACATTCCAGCAGCAGATCGGCCAGGAACAGGAGTCCCAGTGGTTGTCCGACGTCTCCCGCGTTACCGGCTGTGGTGCCGACCTGTCGAAACTGAAACAGACCGTGATCCCCGAACGTGAACTGAAATCTCCGCGAATCCAGTCACTCCTCCCCTGATGAATGTCCTTGAACACGAAAGAACCAGCATGCACGCCCCTCATTCCCGTCAACTGTCAGGACTCCTCGCCTGCTCCCTGATCCTGGTCTGTATTGTTACTCTGAATGGACAGCTCGCGGCACAAACGCCGGGTCTGGTCTCTGTCGACCGGGGACCGGCTGTTGAAGAAGCGGTCTTTTTCTCATTCGATGACCACGCGATTCCCTGGCGTCACAATCTGGCACTGACGCCGCAGACGGCAAAAAAACATCCCGCCAATCCGGTGCTCCGCCGGGGACCGGAAGGCGCCCCCGATCACGGACATGCGATTCTGTATGGCAGTGTGCTGTATCTGGATGGGAAGTTCCGCATGTGGTACCTGGGCATGTTCGAGACCGCGATTAAAAGCGGCCAGGCGCCCGGCTGGTGGCGGCCCATGTGTTACGCTGAGAGTGACGATGGCATTCACTGGACCAAACCGAAACTGAACCTGGTCGAATTCAACGGTAACAAACAGAACAACATCTGCCTGATCAAGTCGCAGGTCCCCTCGCTGGCCAAGGTCAATGATTTTCTGACGGTCCTGTATGACGCCAACGATCCCGATCCTCAGCGGCGTTATAAGTGTGCCTACATCGCGCATCCCCCGTTCGCCGACGTACGCGGCGGACGCAGTCAGATCGGTCCGGATGAACGTCGCTGGGGGGCCTTCATCTGCGCGACCAGTGCAGACGGCCTGACCTGGAATGTTGTCGGAGACCGGCCGATGAATGCGGGAGGCGAACGTTTTGAAGTTTCCAGTCTCTACCGATACGGCAACTTCTATTATGCCAGCGGTCAGTTGATTTCCCCCTGGACCTGGCGGATGGATGGTTCGAAAATTGGTCGCGTGATGCTCACTTACCGTTCGCCCGACTTCGAGCACTGGTCCGGTGCGAAAGCACTCTCATTTGCCCGCCCGGGACAACTGACGGCCACACCCGTACCCGGTCAACAGACCCACATGGGGGCTGGGATCTGGAATCGCGGCAACGTGCTGGTCGGCCTGTACGGCATGTGGCAGGATGCGCCTGAGAAACCCAAGGATGGCCGCTACTGGAATACCGGCGTCAGTGTCGATCTGGGGCTGATCGTCAGTGACGATGGCGTCCATTTCCGCGAACCGGTGCCCGATCATCCGGTTATCGCCCGAGGGCAAAAAGGGGAGTGGGATGATATCGCCCTCCTGCAGGGACACGCGTTCGTCAACAAGGGGGACCAGACCATGATCTGGTATTCTCACTGGGACACCGGCGGTAAGCTCAAGAACATGGAGATCGGTCTGGCCACCCTCCGCCGAGACGGCTTTGGTTATCTCTCCCGCAAACTCGAAAAGAACGCCGCCCACTTTGTGACCGCTCCTTTTACAACCGAGGGAAAGCTACAACTCTCCGTGAACCTGGAAGGGGTCAGCCAGGACAGGCCGCTGACCGTCGAGCTGCTGGATGAATTCGATCGACCGCTGCCCGGATACTCGGGAGATCAGGCAGCCCAGGTGACACAACCCGGCACACGGACGCCCGTCGTCTTTCCAGGTCAGCAGAACAGCACACTGCCCGCAGGGAAACCGCTGGGGTTACGCGTCACATTCCCGGATTCCGAGGAAGTCAAAGTCTACGCCCTGTATGTGGGGCAATAAGGGAGTCATGGCTTCACCGCTCTCACTGGAAAAGCCTGTTCCTCTGTTGAGCGGAAACCTGAATCCAATTTGCGGGCGCCCCCGGGTCTATGATATAATCAAGCTTTGATTCATAGACGAATTTCCCACCTGCAGCAGGCTCGCCCGATGAAATTACGTTTTGTTCTTCCCCTGGTAGTCGTGTTCCAGATCACGATGGCCTCCGCCGTTCAGGCAAAGCCCATCGATTTTGCACATGATGTGGTACCGATTCTGAAACAGCATTGCGTCGCCTGTCATGGGGGCCGCGAAGCGAAGGGCTCGTTTTCACTGAATACCCGCACGCTCTGGATGGAGTCCGGCTTTGTCGATGTGAAAGACCCCGCCGCGTCCTATCTGCTGGAACTGGTCACCTCCCAGGATCCGGAAATGCAGATGCCTCCCAAAGGGAAACCGCGTCTTTCAGCGAAAGAAGTTGCGACGCTCAAACAGTGGATCAGCGAAGATCTGCCCTGGGAAGCCGGTTTCACATTCGGGAAAAAGGCATACGAGCCTCCACTCAAACCGCGGCGTCCTGAGCTCCCAGCCGCCGTCGATAATCGCACGCATCCCATCGATCGCCTGATCGATCACTACCTGGCCGAACACCAGCTGCCCCGGCCCGGTCCGATCGACGATGCGACCTTTCTGAGACGCGTTCGTCTCGACCTGACGGGCCTGCTCCCTACGCCGGAAGAGTTAAATGCGTTTCTGGAAGATCCGTCCTCCGATAAACGGACACGCAAAATTCAGGAACTGCTCGCCGATGACACCGCTTACGCCGATCACTGGCTGTCGTTCTTCAACGACCTGCTTCGTAACGATTACAGCGGAACCGGTTTCATCACCGGGGGCCGCAAACAGGTTTCCGCCTGGCTGTATGAATCGCTGCTCTATAACAAGCCCTTCGACCAGTTGACACGCGAACTGATCGCGCCGCCCACCGATGCCAGCCGCGGGTTCATCGATGGCATCAAGTGGCGAGGCAATGTCTCAGCCGGACAGACTGTCGAGATTCAGTTCGCCCAGAGCCTGGGGCAGGCCTTTCTGGGGATTAACCTCAAGTGTGCCTCCTGTCACGACAGTTTCATCGATCGCTGGACGCTGGAAGAATCGTACGGGCTGGCCGCCATTTACTCGGAACGTGCACTGGAAATCCATCGCTGTGACAAACCGATCGGCAAGACAGCGAAAGCCAGCTGGCTCTTTCCGGAGTTGGGGACCATCGATGCAGGCGCTTCCCGCGCAGCACGTCTGCAGCAGCTGGCCCAGTTGATGACCCATCCGGACAACGGGCGGTTTACCCGCACAATTGCGAATCGGCTCTGGCATCGTCTGCAGGGCAGGGGGATCGTGCATCCGCTCGACGCCATGCAGACCAAACCCTGGAACGAAGACCTGCTGGATTATCTGGCCGTTTACCTGAGCGACAACAAGTACGACCTCAAAAAAGTCCTGGAACTGATCGCGACCTCCGAGGCGTACCAGTCGCAGGTGGAAATTGTCGAAGGCGGAGAAGACGCCGATTACCTGTATCGCGGTCCCCGCTCGCGTCGTCTGACGGCAGAGCAGTTTCTGGATGGCGTCTGGCAGATCACGGGTACCGCTCCGGCCAAGTTCGATGCCCCCATTTTCCGCACGCGGATTGAACCGGATCAGAAGCAGGATTTTGACCTCAAAGCCAAATGGATCTGGGGCGATTCCGCGAAGCAAGTGCCCCCCGCGGATGAGACGATTGTGGTCCGCAAAATCATCGAGCTGCCCGCTGCAGTCAAACGGGGAGGCGCGGTTCTGACCTGCGACAATTCGCACGTCCTGTTTATCAATCGCAGGGAAGTCGACAAAGGTGACAACTGGGCCCAGGTTCGCACGCTCCCCCTGCATACTTTATTAAAACCGGGCAAGAATGAAATCACAGCCATCGTACATAACGGGGGAGGGGCTCCCAATCCGGCAGGCTTCTTCTTTGACGCACGACTGGAACTCGAGAACGGGGAACAGCGCGAAATCTCTTCTGACGCTTCGTGGGAGTGGAATCCGAACGCACCTGCGACGAAGGAAGGTCGCCTGGGAGGCATTTCCGGAAAGTGGGCTCCCGTCACCATCGTCAAGCCGGTCGGCAGCTGGACGAACGCAGTCGACTCGCAGGCCCGCAGTCTGCTGGCAGTCGCCGCGGAAGGCAAACAACCGATGGTCCGGGCTTCCTTGCTCAAAAATACCGCGTTGATGAAATCACTGGGACGGCCGATGCGGGAGCAGATTGTTTCGATGCGACCTGGCCAGCTGACGACGCTGGAAGCCATCGATCTTTCCAATGAAGCGACCCTGGCCCAGGCGTTTGCCCAGGGGGCACAGCGTCTGATCACACAGACCGACGGCGATCCCCAGCGGCTGACCGAGCATCTGTACCAGTTCGCGCTTTCCCGCAAACCGACGACCGCCGAGACCGAAATCATCACACAGATCCTGGGCGAACAACCCCAGCCGGCCCAGGTCGAGGACCTGCTCTGGTCGGTCTGTATGCTGCCCGAGTTTTTCCTGATCCGTTGACGACTGTTATAATACCTGTATTACGCGTCTTTAATGCACCTCTCACAGTGAGAACGACCGATGACATTTGAAATCGATCCCACCGCACCCGAACAGATTGTCCGCCGCGATTTCCTCAAGCATCTGAGTGCCGCCGGCGCTGCGGCACTGATGTCGGGGACGCCACGTCTGCTCTCCGCGAATGAAACAGAGCCGGTCAAACAACCCGAGGCTACTGCAGACAGTTGCATTCTGCTCTGGATGGGAGGCGGGATGGCGGCACCGGATACTTTCGATCCCAAACGCTATCTGCCGTTCAAAAAAGGGCTCAAAGTCGCCGATATGCTGAGCACCTTCCCGGCAATCCACACTGCCGTCGATGGACTGGAAATCTGTGAGGGACTGGAAGGCATCGCTTCGGTGATGGACCGTGCGACGCTGATCCGCTCGGCCGTACAACCCGACCTGGGCAGCATCCTGCATTCGCGACATCAGTATCACTGGCACACCGGTTATGTTCCTCCACAGACCGTCGCCGCTCCGCATTTAGGCGCCTGGATGGCCCGGGTGATCGGCCCCCGTAATCCTGTGATGCCGGCCTTCATCAATGTAGGCCAGCGACTCGAAGGCGTCGGGGAGAGCGAAGAGCTCAAAGCCTTCACCACGGCCGGATTTTTCGGCAGCGAGTTTGGACCGCTCAACCTGCCTTATCCCGAGGAAGCCGCCAAGTCGGTGCGCCCGCCTCAGGGAATGACGGGGCAACGGTTCGTCAACCGAAACAAGCTTTATCGGAAGCTCATCGATCAGAGCCCGCAGCGGGAACTGATGAGCGACTATCATCAGGAATCGATGCTGCGGTCGATGGACAAGGCGTATCGCCTGCTCAGTTCCAAAGAACGCGATGCCTTCGACATCACGCTGGAAAAGGAAGACGTCCGCCAGAAGTACGGCGACAGTCGCTTCGGTCGCGGCTGTCTGCTGGCCCGACGCCTGGTGGAATCGGGAGCCCGGTTTGTCGAAGTCACCACCGAGTACGTTCCCTTCCTGCACTGGGACACACACGCCGACGGTCATACCACGATGGACCGCATGCACAAGGAAATCGACCCGCCGATCACGCAACTGATTCTCGATCTCGAAGCACGGGGACTGCTGGACCGAACCCTGGTGATTATCGCTTCAGAATTCAGCCGCGATGCACTGATCGAAGGTCAGCCCGGCTCCAACGCCCGGGACCAGGCCCGCGAGAAGGTCGATGAAATCTCCGAGATGAAGCACTTTGGTCTGCATCGTCATTTCACTGGAGGTACCAGCGTTGTGATGTTTGGCGGTGGAATGAAACGCGGCTTTGTCTACGGCAAAACAGCAGACGAACGCCCTTTGATGGCGATTGAAAATCCGGTCTCCATCGAAGATCTACACGCTACTATTATGACTGTCATGGGCATCAGCCCCAAAACCGGCTTCGACATTGAAGGCCGTCCGTTCTATGTTACCAAAGACGCCAAGGGACAGGCGGTACAGGAACTCTTTGCGTAAACCAGAGTCTGTTTGCTTGAATGACAGTTCTGCAAGCCTCTAGTCCAGCGCCACCAGGTTCAGCAGGTCCCCGATCGATTTGTGTTTTTCGATCGGGTGCCGTAACGCCTGATCCGTGAGTACCTGGTAATGGTTCTGACGTCCGATTTTCTCTCGCTGCAGAAACCCCTCTTCTTCCAGGTCCTGGATAATCCGCTGCACTGCACGCTCGGTAATTCCCACTTCGAGGGCCACCTCTCGCAGCACAATCGTGGGATTCCGGTGCAGGACGATCAGTACATGCGCGTGGTTCGTCAGGAACGTCCAGCGATGTCCCGATTCAGAGCCCGTCTTTCGGGATGAGGCAGAGTCGATCGCAGAATCCGCTGCTGCTTTCCCCGTCTCCTTCGGAGTTTCCGTTCTACGTGACTGACGTTTACTAGACGCTTTACCCATGATTCAAACTCCGTCTCAGTTCTGGCATTTAAATCAAGATGCCAGAACTTTTTTTATTGCGTGACTGTTCCCGGAGAAAGGGGACTGGAAATGACCATATCTTATTATAGCGACTGATGATACGAAATGCTATTCGTGAATGCCAGATCGTTTGATGGTCTGGAAATTTGCCAGAAAACACGCTTTCTGATCAGTTTTGCTCATAAAAATTCCCCGTTAATGGCGAAGTACTATTGACGAAAAGAAATTCGTGTATCACAATACGCGAATAGTTAAGCGCAAAAAATACTTCGCAAAAAAAGGGAGAGAATTGTGTATCTGTTGGCAGAGACATTGATCGTTTCCGCAGGATTATTGATGGCAACGGGACTGGTGCCAGGTCGCTGGTGCAAAAAGCTGCAGTTCAAGCTGCGTGATGGCGTGACGCTGCTGGCGGGTTTACAGACCCTGCTGGCACTGGCAATTACCCTGATGAACGTGACGGGAGCCTGGTGGGGAACGGGGCCGTTCACCGAACCAGTTCGCATCGACGTTGGCGGAGTGCAGTGGCTGCTGCTGGATGGCACCTCCAGCCTGATGTTTGCCCTGGTCTCGTTCGTGGGCTGGGTTATCTGTCGCTATTCCGTCCGGTTCCTGGATGGCGAGCCCGAACTCGGCAATTACTATCGCTGGACCGCGCTGACGATTGGAGCCGTCTCCCTGATGGCTCTGTCAGGGAATCTGCTGCTGTTCATAGCCGCCTGGGCACTTTCCAGTCTGGGGCTGCATCATCTGCTCCTGTTCTACCGTGAACGACCCGCGGCCCGACGGGCTGCCTGGAATAAGTTCATCGCCAGTCGAACCGGTGACCTCTGTCTGCTGATCGCTGCGGTGCTGATCTACCTGGAATGCCAGACTCTGAACTTCACCCCTCTGTTCGAGCAACTGGCAGGCACCGGTTCAACGATCAGCATGTCTTTGATGTGCGGCGTCTGGCTGCTGGTGATCGGGGCTGCGATCAAAACGGCACAGTTCCCCTTTCACTCCTGGTTGCCTCAGACCCTGGAGACACCGACGCCGGTCTCCGCCCTGATGCACGCCGGTATTGTGAACGCAGGCGGCTATCTGCTGATTCGCACGAGTCCACTGGTCCAACTGGTTCCCGCAGCGTTGGCCTGCCTGGTACTGATCGGAACCCTCACGGTCTGTATTGCCGCCACTTCGATGCTGGCTCAGAACAGTGTCAAAAAGAGACTCGCTTATTCCACCGTCGCCCAGATGGGCTTCATGATGTTGCAGTGCGGACTGGGAGCCTTCTCGGCAGCGATGCTGCATCTGCTGGCGCACTCCTTCTATAAAGCGTATGCCTTCCTCAGCAGTGGAAGTGTGCTTGAACAGAAACGGGCGCTCGGCAGGGGGCCGGAACCGAAGCAGACGGTGCCTGTCTCATCCTTCAAACTCCTGCTGACAACAGGCTTCGTTGTCCTCGGATTTCTGGCAGTGCTGGCCCTGTTCGGAATCAATCCAGCCACCAAGCCCGGGGGGATGCTACTGGGACTGGTTGTCTGTCTCGCGCTGACGGGCTGGCTGAAACAGGCCTGGCAGACCGGCGATTACCTGCTGGTACTCCGCACGGCCTGTGCCGCCGGGGGCGTCTGTCTGCTCTACTGTCTTGCCTTTCTCACCATCGATCGCCTGGTGACGCCGACTCCGGTGACGGCTTTTGCCGATCCCTCGCTGCTGATGATTGGGGGACCTGCGGTTCTGGTAGTTCTCGGATTTACCAGCCTGCTGCTGCTGAATGACCGGCTGACATTGTCGCGAAGACCAGACTGGATGAATGCCCTCTACATCCACGCGCTGAACGGGTTTTACGTCGAAGCCTGGTTTCGTCAGCGACTGGGGCACCTTTTGAAACAGTGAATCTGTCCGGTTTTGTCGCTCTGAATCAATCTCAAATATCCCAGTAAGGTTAATCTCATGTCACAAGTACAGTCTGCTGTCATCAACAAACAACCGCTGGAGGTCTGGCGAGGACTTTCATCCCGGCAGTTGCCCGAACGGGAACTGCTGCAGGAGGCCCTGCAGAGCGTGCATCAGTGCATCGCCCCGGTCTGGCCGTTAAAAGATTATGTCGCCGTTAATCCCTACCACGGGATCACCGACCGCTCCTTTCTCAATGTCCGAAAATATCTGCGGATCTTTTCGGACTCGGAAACCCTGATGCCGCTAACGCACTACGCCGCCGCCTTCCGGGCCGGACAGTTTGAGCTCAGTGATATAGAGTCGGCCCTGGCAGAACTGCAGGCTGAGAATCTGGTAGCCGAGTCTCTTCCCAGTGCCGCCCAGTTGGTAGCCTGTCTGGGGGCACTGGAATCAGTGACTGCAGAGCCGGATACGCCCGACAAAACACCCCGCAAACGACAGATGCGTGCCTTCTCAGAAATCCTGGATGCACAGACGGGCGGTGACTGGACGCAAACGATCGGCGATGAACTTTCTAAATTCTGTGCCCAGCATTACGACCAGGGCGAGGCTGCCTGGAAAAGCCCCTGGCAGCATCTCTCACTCTTCGACAACTGGCGAAGCGCAGCGCAACATGATCGCAGCATGGAGATCATGGGCGTCAGCTGTTTCCGTCAACTGGTCCAGCAGTTACCTGACTCCGCAGAAACGACGCTGGCTGTGATGCTGGAAGAACTGAAAGTGCCGCGGGCACTCTGGGAGACCTATCTGCTCTGTCAGGCCTGTCAGACTCCCGGCTGGAGCGCCTGGGCGAAATACCAGTTCGAGCAGGGAACCTCCGAGGAACTCGATAGCAGCGATCTCACTGCACTGCTGGCAATCCGACTCGTTTACGAAGCAGTCCTCTCTGAAGCGAAATCGTTCGAAGTCGACTGGAGCAAACTGGCCGGAGCTACGCCTGTCCGATTCAAGGTTCCCTTCGATTCTGAAGAGCAGGTCATCGAACGCTACATTCTGCTGCGGGCCTCTGAAATTGCCTACCGCAACAAACTGCTCAACAGCCTGCGGAACAATGTTTCAAACTGCGGTCAGTCGACCGAGCAAAAGCTGGCCCAAATGGTATTCTGTATCGACGTGCGATCCGAACGCATCCGACGTCAGCTGGAACAGACGTCCGCAGCGATCGAAACACTCGGCTTTGCCGGTTTCTTCGGAATCCCCATGGAATATATCCGCTGGGGCGATCAGGGGGGAGACAACCAGCTTCCGGTTCTGCTCCAGCCTCAGTTCCAGGTAACTGAAGAACTCCCGTCGAAAGATCAGGGACAACAGGAGCAACTGCTGGAGCAGCAGGGAATCAGCAGGTCGTTCCGCAAACTCTGGAAGCGATTTCAACAGTCAGCAGTCGGGAGCTTCCCCTTCGTAGAAACGATGGGCCTGTTTTACGGGCTTTTGCTGGGCAAGCGCGCCTGGGGAACCAGAGTCAGCGCTGGTATGGAGTCTAAGGGATCGCATTCACAGCATCGGAAGCCAGTGCCACGTCCGAGTCTGAACGGCCTGGATGCGCAGGGGATTACCGTTGAAAAACTGACTGAGATGGCTGAGACGATTCTGAAGAACATGAGCCTCACAGCAGGATTTGCCCGGCTGGTGGTCTTCTGCGGTCACGAAAGTCAGACTGCGAATAATCCTCTCAAGGCGGGGCTGGACTGCGGTGCTTGTGGCGGTCATTCCGGTGCCTCTAATGCCCAGGTAGCTGCTGAGATTATGAATCTGGCTGCAGTGCGACGGGGACTCAAACGAAAAGGTATCGAGATTCCAGAGGATACGGTCTTTATTGCAGGCGTGCACAACACGACGACAGAC
Organism: Gimesia chilikensis; assembly: GCF_007744075.1. Taxonomy (NCBI): domain Bacteria; kingdom Pseudomonadati; phylum Planctomycetota; class Planctomycetia; order Planctomycetales; family Planctomycetaceae; genus Gimesia; species Gimesia chilikensis. The sequence goes on from NZ_CP036266.1 coordinate 2,418,322, forward strand.
CAGATCCGCTTTTTCGAACCGGACCAGCTCTCCGCTTCACACCGAGAGCAGTTGGACTCACTGCAGCAACTGACGCTGCAGGCAACACATCTGACTCGGGCGGAGCGAATGACGTCACTCAACAGTGAATCTGTCAGTGAACTCTTACAACGGGCCGGCGACTGGTCCGAGGTGCGACCGGAATGGGGGCTGTCCAATAATGCGGCCCTGGTGGTTGGACCTCGGCAATTGACACGCGCGGTCGACCTCGATGGTCGTACCTTTCTGCACAATTATGATCCCGACCAGGATCCGGAAGGAACCGTGCTGGAGAATATCATGACCGCTCCCATGATCGTGGCCCACTGGATCAACATGCAATATTACGCGTCCACTGTCGATCAACGTTACTGCGGTAGTGGGAATAAAACCGTACATAACGTGACCGGCGGTTTCGGCATCCTCTCCGGCAATGGAGGCGATCTGATGACCGGGTTGCCCTGGCAGTCTCTGCACGACGGTCAGAACCTGCAGCATCAACCGCAGCGACTGCAGGTCGTGATTAACGCATCGCGACAGGCCATTGAAAACGTGATTGCCCGACACACGCTGGTCGCCAATCTTCTGCAGGGAAGCTGGCTCTACCTGATCGCCTGCGAAGCAGGAGAGTTCTATCAATATCGCGCGGGCAATCAGTGGAAGCACCTTGATCGCGCTGAATAAAGCCAGTCACCGTGTATCGAATTCGCTGTGACATCAACTTTTTTAATACTAACCCGAGGACTTGAAAAGGAGAATTGTAGATGACTCTGACATTGACCGACAAAGCCCAGTCCGGGGAAATACCGGAAACGAGTTCTGCGAGCAGCAGCCTTACGAGGCGCTGTCACGCTATCATTCAATGCTGTGTTCCATCGATGTGACGATTCAGAACCCGCGCAGCTCACGAGGTCGCAGGCAGAAAACATTTCGCGTGCAGATTCGGCATGAATCGGGAGAGATTATGTTGATCCATCGCGGCGAAGAATTCGTTAGCGCACTGACGGCTATCGTGAAGAGAGCCGAAAAAGCAGTCTCCCGCACACGCGTTCCTTATCTGACGCGATTGAGTGGAGAAATCTGAGTTTAGAGCCAGAGAGTCCAGTTGGTTTGGACAGGTTTGAATCTGGTGTACGAAATAACCTGGTTTTTTCAGCTGAAGGAGTCTCGTAATGACGATATCATATACAGATCGAAATGGTTTATTGAACTTTCGATTGAAACAATTGTGTAAACGCAGGTTAGAGTACGCACTTTCACGCTTTCAGAACCGGATCAGATCGATTGACCTTTGTGTCAGCGATCTGAATGGACCCCGGGGAGGCATAGATAAAGCCTGTCGAGTACGAATTGTACATGAGAAGGGATCGGTAATCGTCAATCAGAAGAGCGAGGACCTTGCTGTCTGTATTTCACGTGTAGCGGAAAAGGCGGCCCGGGCCCTGTCTCGCTCGTTGGGGCGTTCACTGAAATTCAGACGTGAAAGACTTAACATCCCACTGGATAACGAGATGGAATAGTTCTGAATTAAAACATTCCTTTAAAAATGGGACGATGTCTCTATGATTATCTGGGAAAAGAACCTATCTTGCGATTCCTGTAAGTATCAGGAAATCAAGGGGTAGCAGGATCCCTCAGGGCTGATGGTGCTACTTGATTTCCACCATAGAAAAGGTCAGCACGCTGATTCTTTTCTAACCCGCCTGGTAATCTGATTACTTCTACAGAGACTGATATGAATCTGGATCGCTCCGATATCAAAGCGGCCGCCTGGTTGTTTGAACAACTCTCAATTGAGGCTGGTCACTCTGCTGATCGATCGCGTATACAACGTACGTTGATCGAATCCGCTGCCGCTACATCATCAGAACACGACGAACACTGGTGGAGCTGGCTCATTGAAGCCAGCCGCAGCCTGGGGCTGAAGTTCAAATTAATGGACTGTACCTTCCGTGAAGTGCGCAATATCACCCGGGAAGGGGGGCGTCTGATCACCCGCGTGGGTGATAAACCCAGCTGGATGGCCCTCATGGGCAGTAAGCGTCAGCGGTTTCAGTTGCTGCAACCCGATGAGGAGCAAAAACAGCAATGGGTCAGTTCTCGCAGGTTGAGAAGACTGCTCGAACTTTCTGAACGTGATCAGGTGGTCCGCTGCCTGGTCATCAAGCCCGATCTGGCTGCCGGCGGCGATGGTGCTCACGAAACGCATCATCTGCCTCCCCTGGACCGTGTGCTGACGTTAATGAAACCCGAGGCGTCCGACATCTGGACGGTGACCGTGTTTGCTCTGATTACCGGTCTGCTCGCACTGGCGACACCGCTGGCCGTGGAATCGCTGGTGAATACGGTGGCCTTCGGACGACTCCTCCAGCCGGTGGTGGTCCTCGCTTTAATGTTGCTGGCGTTCCTCTCCTTTTCAGCGGCCCTGTTGGGGTTACAGACGTACGTCGTCGAAATTATTCAACGCCGGATCTTTGCGCGCGTGTCTGCGGACCTTTCCTATCGTCTGCCGCGTGTCATCCCCTCTTCAATGGAGGGACAGTCGGCCCGGGAACTGGTCAACCGCTTTTTCGATGTGATCACAGTACAGAAAGCGTCCTCCGCGCTGATGCTCGACGGTATTTCGCTGGTGCTGAATACCCTGATCGGTATGACCGTGCTGGCCTTTTATCATCCCTGGTTGCTGGGCTTCGACATTGTATTGCTGGCACTGATTCTGTTTATCATTTTTGTACTCGGACGTGGTGCCGTGAATACAAGCATCAAAGAGTCGAAAGCCAAGTATGTCGTAGCCAGCTGGCTGGAAGACCTGGTCAACTGTCCGACCGCGTTCCGCTATCGGGGAGCTGCCGAGTTTGCCCTCGATCAGGCTGACCATTACACTTATGAATATCTCAATGCCCGGAAAAAACACTTCCGCATTGTCATGCGTCAGATCATTTTTGCCCTCGGATTGCAGGCGGCCGCAAGCACCACGCTGTTGGGGCTGGGGGGCTGGCTGGTGATTGCCGGACAGCTGACACTGGGGGAACTCGTGGCTGCTGAGCTGATTGTGACCGTGATCGTCGGCTCGTTCGCCAAAATGGGAAAACATCTGCAGAGTTACTACGACCTGCTCGCTTCGGTCGATAAACTGGGGATGTTGTTTGACCTGCCCATGGAACGTCAGGATGGTCTGCTGCAATTTTCCCAGAGCGACCCGGCTGAAGTCAGTATCAACGGCGTCGGTTTTATCGATTTCCACGGCCATTCCAGTGAGCATCACATTGACCTGTTCGTAGAAAGCGGCGCGCGACTGATGCTGACGGGGCCGAGTGGCAGTGGCAAAAGCCGTCTGCTGGACCTGCTTTTTGGACTGACGCCTGTATCGAAGGGACACGTCTCCATCAACGAGATCGATCCCCGCGACATGCGACCCGATGCACTGCGGAAACATGTCGCTCTGGTGCGGAATATCGAAATCTTCAATGGTTCCCTGGAAGAAAATATTCACCTGGAACGCCCTTACGTCTCGACAAGTGATGTGCGCGAAGCCCTGGAATGGGTCGGACTGTATGAACAGGTCTTGAAACTGCCTCACGGTTTGCAGACAGAGCTGGTCGACACCGGATATCCATTAACCGAGAATCAGGCTCGCAAGCTGATGCTGGCCCGGGCTATCGTCGGACGGCCGCGTCTGCTGCTGGTGGATGGTCTGCTCGATGCACTTCCCGATGACGAGTCGGAGGAGTTGACCCGCATGCTGGTTGACTCCGACCGTCTCTGGACACTGATCATGGTAACAGGCAGACGAAATCTAATTGAGCTGGGGAACAGCACTCACACCCTGAGCGGTTCGGAAGCAATGCTTTCGGGAGGATCTGCAGATGTCAGTTGAACCATCCCTTGATGTACCCGCTTCAAAAGCGGAAGAGCAACGGCTCTCGATGCTGACGCCGGTAGCCTACAGCGAATCGAGCATGCCCTCCCTGCGCCTGGTCCGTTCTTCACGTCTGGCCCGGCGGATCGCGAAAATTCTGTTTCTGCTGCTGATCCTGACGATCCTGTTGATGATGTTCGCCCCCTGGCAGCAGTCGGTGACCGGCACGGGGAATGTCCTCGCCTATTCTCCCGATCAGCGACAGCAGGTGATTCAGGCGACCATCAAGGGGAAACTTTCCCGTTGGGGCGATGAGATTTATGAAAATGCCAAGGTCAAAAAGGGACAGGTGATTGCCGAGATCAGCGACCTGGACGAATCGTACTCGGCCCGGCTCGAAATGCAGCTTCTGAATTCCCGACAGGCGGTCACCGCCGCGGAACAGCATCTGGAAGCCAGTCAGCGGGCGCTTGAAGCGGCCAAAACGATTGTGCATTCCTATCAGGATCAGGTGCAGGCTTACGAAACCGTCAAACGGGAAACGATCGCCGCCCAGGATTCCTATATTGAAGTTGCGGATAAAAAGGTCAAAGCCGAACAGCAGAAACTGCTCGAACTGGAAGCCGCTATCCCCCAGTTACAGGCCGAATATGATCGCATGAAAACTCTGTACGGAGAAAATAATATCTCGCTCCAGAAAGTGCAGGAAGTTCAGCGCAAACTGAAAGAGGCACAGAGTAAAGTAAAAGGGGCCGAATTCTATTATGCCGCCGCCAAAGATGAACTGGCGGGCAAACAGAGTGAGCGAAATGCCAAAGTTCAAAAAGCCCAGGCGGATATTGATAAAACCAAAGCCATGCTGAAAAAGGCGAACGGCGATGTCTCCAAAGCGGAAAGCGATATTGCCAAGTCACGTCAGGAGCTGAATAAAGCGCAAAAAGACGTGCTGGATATGCAGGTTAAGGTTTCACGCCAGGAGAGCCAGGTCATCAAGGCTCCTTTCGACGGCTATATTGTGCAGATTACCCCCAACCTGGGGACCGCAATCCTGAAACAGGGGGATCCAATCTGTACGATCGTCCCCTTTACCACCGATCGTTCCGTGCAGATCTGGCTCGACGGCAACGATGCGCCCCTGGTAGAGCCCGGCAGGCATGTGCGTCTGCAGTTCGAAGGCTGGCCCGCCATTCAGTTCGCTGGCTGGCCCTCGGTTGCCGTCGGAACCTTCGGAGGCGAAGTCATTTCCGTAGACTCCATCGACGATGGTCGCGGCAAATTCCGGATCTTGGTTCGCCCTGATCCAGACGATCAACCCTGGCCCCAGGATCGCTTCCTCCGACAGGGAGTGCGGGCAAATGCCTGGGTGCTGCTCAACAAGGTCCCGCTCTGGTACGAAGTCTGGCGAAAGCTCAACGGCTTTCCTCCATCGATTTCGCTGGATGAATCGGGGCAGAAAGACAGTAAAAACAAGCCTCCCAAGCTTCCCAAGTAAAACTGGGTTGTCTGCGCTGAGTTTTCTGCCTTGGTTGTCTCTTTCGGTAAAGCAGAATTGTTCTGTAATAACCGTCGTACGGCCTGAGGTTACGGTCAATTCTCCGATCCAGCACTGCCGAATTGTTAAACAGTTCGTGTTATTACTTCTTTAGCGACTGTGCTAGACAACCGGACCATGGTTAATGACCCGCCAAAATAAGTAAGAAACCATGTTGAGAGTTTGGATCATCCTGATCGCGGTCTGCTTTGAAGGCTGTGCCGCTACCAGACAGGCATTGACTGATTCCACACCGGAACCAGAAGCGTCCGTCGTCAAAATCAAACCGGCTGAAGATTCCAGTAAACTTCAGCCCCGGTCAACTGCTGCGCCAGTAATTTACCCTGAAAGTCTGGCTGTGGCCGTCGATCGTGTCTCACCGGAAGCGGAAGCTTCTGCAGTACAACAGGTCGCCTCCGTCTCTACTTCCGTGGACGATCTGTTTTCCGGCAAAGGCACGACCCCGGAAGAGGCTGTCGCCGGTGAATTCTCAGTGAGTAAACAGCTTGGCAGTGAGTTCGCAGCCAGCGAACAGGCAACAAACGAACTGACCGCCGAAGAATTCGCGATGGCGCCGCATCTGCCGCCGTTGCCCGGAATGGACTTCAAACCCACTGCGCGGGGCCTTGTTCTGGATGAGGTTATCAACTCGGTCTATGCCAGCTATCCGCTTCTGGAAGCCGCCATTTATTCGCGTGATGTCGCAGCAGGTCAACAGCTCGAGAGCATGGGCGAGTTCGACCATAAGCTGAAAGCAGGCAGTGAAAATCAGCCCATGGGTTATTACCAGACTTATCGCCAGCACGTCGGCCTGGTGAAACCGCTCTACCAGGGGGGGGAAGCGTTCGCCGGATACCGGATCGGGCGGGGTAGTTTCGAACCCTGGTACCTGGGACGCCAGACCAACGAGGGTGGGGAATTCAAAGCGGGCTTTATGGTTCCTTTAGCCAAGAACCGTGAAATCGATCAGCGTCGCGCCGCTTTGTGGCGCGCCACGTATGGCGTTGATGCTGTCGAACCGGAAATCCAGGCGCAGTTGATCGACTTCGTTCAACAGGGAAGTTATGCCTACTGGGACTGGGTGGCTGCGGGAGCGAAACTGGTCATCGCTGACCGGATTCTCAAGCTGGCCGAAGACCGTACCGACCGGATTCGCAGCCAGGTGGAAAATGGTTTCCTCGATCCACCTGAGCTGACGGATAACCTGCGTCTGGTCGCCGAACGTCGAGGCAAGCGGGCACTGGCCGAACGTAAGCTGCAGCAGACTGCAGTCAAGCTTTCCCTTTATTATCGTGACGCGAACGGCGATCCCGTCATTCCGGAAGCCAGTCAGGTGCCTGATTTTCCCCTGTTGAAACAGATGGATGAAGCACAGGTCGCCATGGATGCGGCACGAGCGTTAGAGCAGCGTCCTGAAATCTACAGTCTCGATCTCTTACAGCGTCAGCTGGATATTGATTACTCCGAGGCGGAGAATGACTGTCTGCCCGCAGTGGATCTGCTGATGGCAGGTTCCAAGGACATGGGGTACCCCAGCAGCTACCAGAACTACAAAGGCCCCTTTGAGCTGGATGCCCACTTGCTGGTCGAAGTTCCCCTCGAACGTCGCAAAGCTCGCGGTAAAATGCAGTCGGTCGGCGGTAAGCTCGCCCAGCTGAATGCCAAGCGTCAGTTGACTGAGAATAAGATTGTAGCCGAAGTCGAGGCAGCATACGCCGGTCTGATTGGTGCTTTCAAGCAGGCCAAACAGGCTGACGAAGCCGTCGGTTATGCAGAAGACCTGGCCCGGCGAGAACGCCGTAACTTTGAAGAAGGTCTGTCCGACCTGTTGAAAGTGACTCTCCGCGAACAATACGCCTTCGAATCTGCGGAGAAGGCTGTCGACGCCAAACTGCTCTACTTCCAGGAACAGGCCGACTACCGGGCCGCACTGGCTGAAGATCAACTCTGATCTTCAATTCGGTTGTTGAACTCCGATTTTCTCTCAGCGCAACGACCTCAGAGATTCAAACGAAAATCAGAACTTCGCGCTGGTGAAACGCCCCCGGGTTGTATTAGAATGATGGTTCGTCCCGGAGGCAGAGTCGCTGTCATCCGGAATCTACCGCTGACCCGCCCACCTGAACCGCGATCATGTTTCACCAGACTGGCCCATTATGGAATCAAGTGCGATCCCCGCGCTTTTTGTGCCGACTGATTACGCTGTTCAGTTTCTGCCTGACTTCAACAGGAGTACCCCTCGATTTTCTGCATGCAGCCCAGTCAGGCTGCCGCTGTGGTGATGAACTCCAGCAGTCCGGCCAATGCTGTTGTGCCCAAGCAGGACGTTCGCGCTGTCAGCAGCAGGTCAGGTCCTGCTGTCAGCAGAAAACCACCTCCAGTTGCTGTAGCGACAAAGGCTGTGATTCTGTGGAAGAAGCGTCAACCGAATGCCCGCGCATCATGGCACTCTGTGGTTGTGGCAGTAAATCCCCCGGCGGTTCGTTGCTGAACAGCGAACCCCGAATTCTGGTCGCTCCGGTGTTGCTCACCGGACCTGCACCTGTGCGAAACTGTACCGCTCAGCGGTCTCCACTCTTTGACGGCCACATTACCGTGCCGGATACACCCCCTCCCGAATTGACTCTGATCTGAAAACGCAACGGTTTTTCTAATCAGCTGCGCTGTCTCGCATGATGCTGCGCAGATTCCAATTCAACGGGAGTTACCCACATGAAATTGACGTCTCATTCCCGCGCCCAAGATACGCGCGGATTCACCCTCATCGAATTACTGGTCGTGATCGCGATTATTGCGATTCTGATCGCACTACTGCTGCCTGCCGTCCAGCAGGCACGTGAAGCAGCGCGGCGGAGTCAGTGTAAAAATAACCTCAAGCAGCTGGCACTGGCGCTGCATAATTATGAATCGGCACATCGTGTCTTTCCTCCCGGAAGTCTTGGGTATCCTTATGTCTGGTCTGCGCATGCACAACTGCTGCCCTTCGTCGACCAGGGAAACCTGCAGGGCCTGCTCAATTACGATGTCCCCCCACTCAATGCCTTTAACTCGGGATCGTTTGATGCCACCGAGGTGGGCAATAACGATACGGCTGCCCGCACCAGGCTGCCTTTGATGGTTTGTCCCAGTGACAAAGACGCCGTTCCCGGATCCGATTACGCCGGGATCAGTTATCCCGCCTGTCTCGGATCCGGCTTGAATGGATCGGGGACAGCAGACGACGGCTCGAACAGTAACGCGGATGGCGTTATCTTTCAGAGATCAAAAGTTCGCTTTCGAGATGTCACCGATGGAACCACGAATACGGTTCTGTTTAGTGAGCAACTGCTCGGCGATGGACAGAACGCGGCACCTGCTACCGGCGATTATCGTCACCGGGTGATCGAGCTATCCATGGGAACACAAACCACGCCCGCCGCCTGTACGGCAGCTTCCGCACCCGCCTGGTCCGGTCAGCGTGGCGCCAAATGGGTGAACGGTCACCTGGCGGACTCGATGTACAATCACTGGTATGGTCCCAACGCGAATGTCCCCGACTGTCAGAACGGCTTTCATAACTTTGCCCTGGTCAGTGCCCGTAGCGCACATACCGGCGGAGTTCAGATCGCTCTGGTCGATGGCAGTTGCCGATTCGTCAGCGAGAATATCAATCTCGATATCTGGCGTGCCCTGGCTACGCGTGCCGGCGGTGAAGTTATCGGAGAATATTAATCAGCCTTTTCACTTCATCCGGGCCTGGTTTTCCAGGTCCGGGCTGTTTCAGGAGTTCTTATGAAAATCACATTCCTTACCGCTTTGCTGCTCTGCTGCACATGGCAATTCGCCCCGGTGCAGGCACATGATACCTGGGTGGAATCCAATACCAGTCTGATCCGTTCCGGCGATGCGATTTATATTGACCTCAAACTGGGCAATCATGGAAATCATCACCGTGATTTCAAGCTCGCCAGTAAGATTGACCTGGAGGGTTGCACACTCGACGTGCTCGATCCCGCCGGTAAAGCATACGATCTGAAAAGCACCGTCATCGATACCGGTTACGCCCCTAAAGAAGGATACTGGAAGGCGAAGTTCGTACCCGCTCAGAAAGGATTATACCTGGTTTCGCATTCACTCGACCGGGTTGTCAATCACGGTAAGCCGGTACGTGCGATTAAAAGTGCCAAAACGTTTTTCGTCGTCAGTCCCCAACTGGATCAGGTTTCTCTGGAGAATCCCGGCTTTGACCGCGTGCTGGGACATCCCCTCGAAATTGTTCCCGTTGTAAATCCCGTGACACCCATGGGACCGGGGAAGCCGCTTCAGGTCCGTGTTCTGTTCAAAGGCAAGCCCCTGGCGGATACGACCGTCTCCTTTGTACCCCGTGGAGAAACTCTCAAAGGTGATTTTGACGATCGCTATGAACGTCATACCGATTCAGAGGGACTGGCTGAATTCACTCCGCGGACGGGCAATCAGTATCTCGTCGTTGTGCATCACACCGCGGCGGATGAAAAGACCGAACAGTACGAGCAAACCGCGTACGCAGCCACACTCACAGTGCTGGTTCCTGAGCTCTGTCCCTGTTGCGGCGAGTAATCGCTGACAGACCGGAGTGACATTGATAGAGGCGGGAGACCTCGTTCCCCCGCCTCTTGGAGTATTGTTATTGAAGAACTGGTATCTCAGTGCTCGAACTCCTTCATGTCAACCGGTTCTGGAGTGACATCCTTCGGTTCGAACCAGCGGTAAATCGTCGGCAGTACCAGCAGCGTCAATGCCGTCGAGGTCACCAGTCCCCCGATCACCACGGTTGCCAGAGGTCGTTGCACTTCCGCACCCGAACTGCCGGACAGGGCCATGGGAATGAATCCCAGGGCACCACAGGACGCGGTCATCAATACGGGCCGCAACCGGTCCATCGCGCCGTTGACCACCGCATCCCGCTGGCTGTCTCCCGAATGCCTCAGGTGACGTACGTGCTCGATCAGCACCACGCCGTTCATGACCGCGATCCCGAACAGCGCGATAAAGCCGACCCCGGCCGAGATCGAGAACGGCATATCGCGGACCCACAGAAACAGGATGCCCCCGGTCGCCGCAATCGGCACGTTCAGATAGATCAGCATCGCCAGCTTGACTGAATTGAAGGTCATGTAGAGCAGGGCGAAAATCAGGAACAGCGCCACGGGAACCGCGATTGCCAGTCGCTGACTGGCCTGCTGCAGGTTTTCAAACTGGCCACCCCAGCGCAGAGTATAACCGGCGGGCAATTCCACATCCCGATCGACCACCTGCTGCGCTTCGGCCACAAAGCCTGCCAGGTCCCTGCCACGCACGTTACTCTGAATTAAGAGGCGACGACGAATGGAATCCCGGCTGATTTCCACCGGTCCCTCTTCCACCTTGATCTCCGCGAGTTGCGAAATCGGAATCTGTCGTCCCTGGGGATCTTCGATTTTGAGCTCCGCGAGCTGCTTGGCCTCTTTCCGCCAGTCCGGACTCAGGCGAACCTGCAGCGGAAACCGGCGTTGTCCTTCGAAAACCTGTCCTGCAGACACGCCACCAACGGTCGCGACAGCATTCAGCACATCACGGGCATTGATTCCGTAGCGGGCCAGCTGCTCGCGGCGAATGATGACCCGCAGGTAAGGCAGACCCGCGATCTGTTGTGCCTGAACGTCCGCAGCTCCCGGGACCTTATTCAACGCGACGACGATCTCGTCTCCCTTCCGCTTCAGTTCATCCAGGTCATCCCCGTAAAGGCTGATCCCGATATCGGAGCGAACCCCGGCCACCAGCTCCTGCACGCGCAGTTCGATCGGCTGTGTGAAACTGTAACTGTTACCGGGAACCTGGTCCTCCAATTTCTGCTGCATCTCTTCAATGAGCTTGAGCTTCGTGACTCCTTCCCTCCATTCCGATACCGGTCTCATCCGTACCAGGATATCGGTCTGATAAACGCCCATCGGGTCGTTAGCAATTTCCGGACGACCTGTTTTACAGACCACCGTTTCTACTTCGGGAAATTCCAGCAGCGTCCGCTCCATCGCCTTGGTCATTTCGATGGATGTCTCCAGCGAAATACTGGGGAGTCGGGCGGCCTGGATCGCAATGTCGCCTTCATCCAGTTTGGGAACGAATTCCATACCGAAGCCGGCAGCCAGGACCACACTGACAACGAATAAGGCGATCGAACTGACAAACATCAGCACCGGTCGCAGCATGGCAAAGCTCAGTAGCGGCTGATAAGCCTGTTTGATCCAGCGGACCAGGAATGTTTCGCGTTCCTTCATCTGACGCGCCAGGAACAGGGATGCCATCACAGGCATCACCGTGACCGACATGATCAGGGCCGAGGAGAGCGCCGTCATAAATACAAACGCCATCGGGCGGAACATCTTACCTTCCATTCCCTGGAGGCTCAGGATCGGAATGAATACGATGATCACAATGATGCCGGCAAACAGAATCGGCTTGCCCACTTCCTTGGCGGATTCGCGATAGACGCCCAGCGGAATGTGGTCACTCCCATGCTCTTTCTGGTAGTGTGACGCCCGGCGTACGCAGTTTTCAATCATCACCACGGCACCATCGACGATCACGCCGAAGTCGACCGCTCCCATACTCATCAGGTTGGCTGAGACGCCCGCGTAACGCATCGCGATCAGGGCGCTCATTGCCGAGAGCGGAATCGCCGCCGCCACGATCAGTCCAGCTCGCACATCTCCCAACAGCAGGAACAGCATGATGATAACCAGCAGCACGCCCAGACCGATATTCTCCGCAACCGTGTGGATTGTCTTTTCCACCAGTTCGGTGCGGTCGTAGAATGTTTCGATCACGACCCCTTTGGGAAGTGTCTTTTGGATTTCGGCTATCTTTTCTTTGACGTCCGCGACCACCTGGCGAGAGTTTCCACCCATGATCATCATGACCATCCCGATTACGGCCTCGCGGTCACCATCGCGGGTGACCGCTCCCTGACGCAGCATTGGGGCAAAGCGAACTTCCGCCACATCGCGGACCCGGATTGGGGTCCCTTCGCGGCTGTCCAGCACAATCGTGCGGATGTCATCCAGCGAACCGACCAGACCTTCGCCGCGAATCAACCTTTGTTCGGCTCCATGCGTGATGTAACCACCGCCGGCATTTCCGTTATTTTCTTCGAGTGCCTGAAAGACATCGCTGAGTGAAATTTCGTAATTCTGCAGTTTGGCGGGATCAATCTGAACTTCATAGGTTTTGAGTTCACCGCCGAACGTGTTGACTTCGATCACGCCCGGTACACTCCGCAGCTGAAACGCGATCTGCCAGTCGAGGATCGTCCGCAATTCGCTGAGTGAATACTGATCTTCCACTTCGCTACGGACTTCAAACTGGTAGATTTCACTCATCCCCGTAGCGATAGGGCCCAGTTCGGGCGTTCCCATTCCCGGGGGAATGTTCTCGCGTGCCTGCAGCAGGCGTTCGTTGAGGAGATTTCGCGCCCAGTAGATGTCGGTACCATCTTTAAAGGCCACGGTCACGGCGCTCAAACCGAAGCGGCTGATCGAACGGATTTCTTCCACGTTCGGCACACCGCTCATCGCGTTTTCCACGGGGAAGGTAATGAACTGTTCCACTTCGACCGGTCCCAGGGCAGGGGAGTTTGTCAGAATCTGCACCTGCACGTTCGTCAAATCGGGGACGGCATCCAGGGGAATCGTTGAAGCAGAGAAGACCCCCAGCCCCAGGATGACCAGGGCCAGCAGCATCACGATAAATCGATTGTTTAAAGACCATTCAATGATATGGTTGACCATGTATGTTACTCCTCACCCATTAAGTCTTCGAGCATCTTCGACTTCAGGATGAAGCCCCCCTGCAGCACCACACGTTCGCCCGGCTTCAGACCTTCCAGAATGACCGCGGTGGTTTCATTCTGTTTGCCCGGCTTAATCAGGCGCTTTTCGAACTCGCCCTCACCCGTGTGCACAAATACAAAGTCCTGGCCCTCGTGTTCCTGCAGTGCAGAGCGGGGCACGATGACCAGTTCCTGCTCGGAGCCCGATTCGAACTCAATGTTGACGAACATACCCGGCTTGAGCAGATGATCTGGATTGTCTGCAATGGCCCGCATCGCGACGGTCCGTGTCTTTTCATCCATGATTTCCCCGGTGTAAAAGATCCGGGCCTGGAAGGAGCGGTCCGGCCACGCTTCGTTGAAGACCCGTACCGGTTTTCCCGACAAACTGGCGAGTAGCGGCAGATTCTTTTCATAAATGTCGGCAGTGATCCAGACCGTGGACAGATCGGCGATACTGAAAATCTGGCTCTGGGGGCGAATCTGTTCTTTAAGGGTCACGTCTTTGGAAATGATCGTTCCGTTAATCGGGGCCCGGACAAAATAATGCGAAATCGCAGCTCCCTGTTGTTCCGGATTGATGGTTTGAATCTCCTGCTCGTCACAGCCCAGAATTCGCAGGCTGGTGGCAGCCACAGCCACCCGGGTAGATGCTTCCTTGACCGACTGCGAGGACAGCAGCAGAGACGTTTTGAGTTCATACTCAATCTGTTCGATTCGTGCCTGGAACGCAGCCAGGTCGGCATTGCGGCTGGACTTGGCGGCATGCAGCTGTTTGAAAGCGACTGCTCCGGATTTGGTCGGTTCTTCCAGACGTTCGACATCGGCATCGGATTTGAGATAACCGGCATACGCCATTAACAGTCGTTCCCGATAATCGCCCATGCTGCGGCTGCGAAACCGTTCTTCAATTTCGTTGATCGGCTCCCGCTTGCGTAATGCCGCCAGTAACTGCCTCGTGTTTGTCGCGATCTCCTGTTGGATCTTGTCTTTCACCACCGCCATTTCCTGCTGCAGTCGTGCCTGGTACAAATCCAGTTTCGCTTGGCCGATTTCCCGGCTGTGTACGACCACCAGCAGATCGTTGGCCTTAACCACCTGGCCCAGTCCCACGTCAACTTTGTCAACGGAGCCTTCGACCATCGGGTAAATGTGAGCCACCTTATCTTCGTTCAAAGAGACTTTACCTGTCAGGCGAATCGTCTCTTCAAAGCGACCCGTGGCAACCGGTTCGATCTGCAAACCGGAAACCTTCCACTTCGATTCGGGGAGCGTGATGGTGACGGGCCCGGAATTCTCTTTCTGAGGTGCCTGTTCTGAGGTGGTCCCGGTCTGCTGTGATTCTTCCGGAGCCGGGGCTGAGTCGGCGGCTGATTTGTGTGAACGGAACTGGTAAATCCCCACACCGGCGACAATCGCGATGATCGCGAGTACGAGAAACAATACCGGTTTGTGGCTGGCGTTGACTGGCTGTGTCGGTAATTGACCTGTCGTCTGGTTCATAAAGGTACCTCAAGAGACTGGAGCTGGATCCGGCTATCGCAGGCGGATCACCTCCTGCTTTAACGTTGGCGTTCGTTTGAGCGCACAACATCAGCAGGCAGGAAAACAGAAAAGAGACTGTTCAACAGCGCGAGGTCAGCAGGTCCACGTACAGAAGAGCTGCTGCAGATCCAGATCGGTCTGCTTGAGAGAAGCAGGCTGCCAGGGAGAACGGGCAGCGGGAAGGGAGGCCTCTGTCGTCAAACACAGTTCCGCCCCCAGGTAGTCTGTCGTCAGCTGATCGCCGGGAACGTCTTTGAGTTCGGCTGCAGCGACGGTCATCCCTTCTGTCAGTTTGACGGGGACGGTTTTGTCAAAATCACTTCCACTGCAACCCCAGTGACAATGTGAGGAAGCGGGCACTCCCGGTTGTGAACTCTGTTCGCCATGATAAATCCGCAAGTGCATTGCCAGTAGAGCCGAGTTCCCGCATTGACTCAGATAATCCACATGGGAGTGTACCACCGGACGAGGTCCCGGCCACGCTACAAGCAGTAGCAGCAGGCAACGAATTGTGATGTTCAGGTTGAACATAACGGACTCTCGCAGGGGTTGGCTGATTAGTGACTGGTGGGACTGTAAAGCGGGCATAAGGTGAATCAGAGGAATATACTCTCTCATTCATACTTCTCGTCCACAGCAAATACAATGCTTGAGTCGGATTTTTTATCTGCTTTTCCCTGTCACTCCTGTAAAACAGGCATTAGAACCTGAAGCCCCCGGGCATCTCTGTACAAAATTCAGTGTAATCTCAGCCGGGGGTTCGAAAAGATAAGCTGTAAGGGTTCTGATGATTACTAGAGCCATAGTAGTTGGATTGGTCCGGAATTCATTGGATTCATTCAGGTCGGTCGATCAGCAGAACCGAACAGAACTGGTGTATCGACAAATTACGGATAATCAGTCGATCCAACAATTCTGAAACGTTTACGGGTGTTGAAGTCGATCATGGTAAAACTAAAATATGACGGTTACAGATTTCAGGTAAAGACGTTCGGAATCGCCTTTCTGACAGGTTCACTACTTGTGACAGGCTGTTCTATGAACCGCTCCCTCACGCAAAAAGAGGCTGAGCCCAAAAAGCCACTCGTCGCCGCCCTTGAGAAAGCAGAGGCCAAAGCTCAGGACCGGGAGACGGATGAGCTGGACGCCCTGGAAGAGGAATTCGTTTCCACCGTCAGCCTTGATTCGACTGACGGCAGCTCTGAGAAATCGGAATCGATCAAACTCATTGACGCCGAAGAGCAGCTGTATCCGTCGCCGCTGGAACCCATCCAGGCACCCGCAGTGGGAGAACAGGCCGTGCTCGCGGGGGGCATGACTCTGGATCAACTTGAAGCGATCGCCCTGGAAAACAACCCGGCCATTCAGGAACTGGCAGCCACAACACAGAAAGCAGCCGGATTCCGGGAGCAGGTCACCACGCGTCCCAACCCGACCGTAGGCTACCAGGCGCAGCAGTTGGCCGACCGTGGAACGGACCAGCATCTGGCTTATGTCGAGCGGGAGTTCGTGACTGGGAACAAACTGGAATTGAATAACCGGGTGTTGAATGCCACCCTGGCTGCCCAGCTCCAGGAGCTCGAAGCCCAGCGGTTCCGCGTCCGGACCGATATTCAGATTCGCTTCTACCAGGCACTGGCCCTGCAGAGACAGCTGGACCTGATCCGCGAATTTTCAGAGGTCGCAGAAAAAGGGGTCGATTTCGCCCAGCAGCGGATGGAAGCCGGCGAGGGAACCCGCGTCGATATTCTGCAATCCAAGATTCTCTTGAACGAGGTTCAGCTGACACAGCGACAGACGCAGGCCAGACTGGCTGCCGTCTGGAGAGAAATCGCAGCATTGTCCGGGGTTCCCGAAATGGAATACTCACGCCTGGAAGGAACACTGCCGTCTGAATCGGGGATCGTCGACTGGGAAGGCCTGGCGTCAAACATCGTCACGTCCAGTCCGGAATACGCGGCAGCCCACGACCGGATTTCCCGCGCCTATGCAGCCCTCGAACGACAGGAAGTTCAGCCGATTCCCAACATGACCGCCCAACTGGGAGCCGGGGTCGACTATGGTACGAACTCGGGGATGCTCAACCTGCAGATTGGCGTTCCCCTGCCGATCAGTAATAAAAACCTGGGGAACATTGACGCCGCGAATGCAGAAATCTGTCGCGCCCAGATGGAGGCTCAGCGAATCAAGAACTCGATCGAAGAACGCCTGGCCGTCGTCTCCAAAGAGTACGATACCGCAACCGCCGCCATCGATCTGTATTCGAACGACATTCTGCCCAGTGCCAAAGAGTCACTGGACCTGGCGAATCAGGCTTACCAGGCGGGTGAGGTCGGCTTCGTGCAGATCCTGCTGGCCCGGAAAACCTTCTTTGATACGAACCTGAAGTACGTGGATGCACAGGCACAACTGGCCGGAGCCCAGTCCAAGATCGACGGCTTTGTACTGACCGGTGGTCTCAACAGCGTGCGGGATGACAGCGGCGACTCCAGCCTGCGGGATCAGACCTTCAGCCAGCAGTAATCCCTCTGGCTTCCCAGCCACGACTGATCGAAGTCAAATTGAATTACCACGCTTAGAGCGAACTGTAAACGCAGTTCGCTCTTTTTTTATTCGGTCAACACGTCTGCACCCTCAGACAGAATGTCGTACCGACTTGCGGACAGTTGCGCTCAGGATGTGTCGACTTCCGTTGGTCGCACAGCAACCAGAATGGTGTTGCAGACAACGATCAAGGCACAGGAATCGGTCAGCAATCATATTTGGTGCCCAACTCTCGCCTGAATTCAGACAAATTCTAAGGACCGGCTTGCAAGGCCATAGCGGGTTTCGCTTCCCAAATCGCTGAAAGAATGCTGCAGGTTCTTCGCCATCGGAATGGAAGTTGCGGCTTTAGCGGGCTGAGCGGGAGCCGATCAATTGATCTATCTCTCGGCAAAAAATCTCATCTCAAGCGTTCGAAACAGGATGATTGAAATGAGATCTTCAAATGGTCGAGAATAATCCACACTGCAGGATCTGGCTGACATTCTCCAGAAGACCTTAGATGAAGTGGGGGATACCGACAGAATACTGACGCAGATCGTGTCCGAAATTATCAATACCGCTGCCGCCCGGGTTTAAGCTGCCTCTCACAAAATCAGAGGCAGCGTTAGTTATTTGATCACACTCAAACTTACATTAAGGAGCCGATTCATGAAATATTTTCTCGTCTGCGCCGTCACCGCGGTGCTCCCCTTGGGGACCTCGTTACTGGCCGTGAACGATGATCACGACCATAAAGAACACAAGCTGACCCGCGCTGTCGCGGTGGTTCAACCTACTCAGAAATTTAAAACGGCGGGTGTGATTCATCTCGAACAGAAAGACGGCAAAGTCTCAATTACAGGGAAGGTGAAAGGCCTGACCCCCGGAAAGCATGGATTCCATATTCACCAGTATGGTGATCTGAGTGCCGACGATGGCAGTTCTGCCGGTGGGCATTACGCACCAAAGGGACACGAGCATGGAGGCCCGCATAAGGCTCAGCACCATGCTGGTGATCTGGGAAATATCGTCGCAGACGAGAATGGCGTCGCCATGATTGACAAGCAGTCGGACGATTTTGAGCTGTCAGATGTGGTCGGACGTGCCTTTGTAGTCCATGCCGGCACTGACGATCTGACCAGCCAGCCATCCGGTGATGCGGGTGCCCGTGCGGGTCTCGCAGTGATTGGGATCAGTAAGTAGCAGAATCTGATGCCCGCAAGGCGGGATGACTTGCACCAGCGAAGACGGAATTCTAAGTTGGGGGAATGTAAAGTGTTCCCCCAACTGTTTTTTTGAACGGTGTTCAATTCCACTCACGCCTGCTGCGAATGAAAGTCCTGCTGATGTCTCTGCTTCGCGTTCCTGCGCTCTTACTTCTGGTCTGTCTCACGTTGATCTCCGTTGTCAAAGCGGAACCGACTACTTCTGTCAACCAGTCGGCTATTGATGGCCTCAAGGCAGGTAAGACGGATATCGCGTATGCTGCCTGGTGGGGCTTCGATCCAGAAGATGCTACGGCGGCGCTACAGGCGGCGATTAATTCCGGTGCGAAAAAAGTCATCGTGGAAAAGATGTCGTCTCCCTGGATCGTCAAACCGCTGCACCTGGCCAGCAACCAGGAGATTGTGTTTCAGGAAGGTACTGTCCTCCTCGCGAAAAAAGGGGAGTTCAAACCCCGGACCGCTTCGTTGCTGAACGCTTCCCTCAAACAGAATATTCGTCTCACCGGTCCGGGAGCGATACTGCAGATGCGCCGTGCAGACTATGATGCAGCGCCTTATGAAAAAGCAGAGTGGCGGAACGGGATCAGTCTGCGGAGCTGCTCTGACGTCCAAATTACCGGGCTCACCATTAAAGAGACCGGCGGCGACGGCATCTACCTGGGCGTCGCGAAGCGGGGCGTGACCAATCAGAATATCACGATTCGAAACGTCGTCTTCGATCGAAACTATCGACAGGGCGTCAGCGTGATCAGTGCCGAAAATCTGCTCATTGAAGATTCCGTTTTCAAAGAGACCGCAGGGACGCCTCCCATGGCGGGCATCGATTTCGAGCCTAATCATCCCAGCGAATGCCTCATCAACTGTGTACTGCGGAACTGTAGCGCCGAAAACAATCAGGGGGGCGGGTTCCTGTTTTATCTGCCCAATCTGAACCGGGACTCGCAACCGATTTCGATCCGCCTGGAAAACTGCAAAAGCACAGGTACGAAACGCGCTCTTTCTCTGACGACCGGCAACAAATCGCCCGGCAGCGTCTCTGGTTCGATCGAGTTTGTGAACTGCACGTTCGCCAGTACCGAGCAGACCCCCGTCATCATTCAGGATAAACCCGCCGATACGTGTCCGGTTCTGTTTCAAGAGTGCACGATCAGCGGCCCGGACAATGAGGATGCAAAGATCCCCTCGATCCGGTTCGCAGCCCGACCGGGAGCCGTCGGGAAAATCGGGGGTGTCACCTTCCAGCAATGCGTTGTGAAGTCGCCGGTCGCGCGTCCGGTCATGACGTTTCACGATGCCTCCTATCTGTCTGCAGCTGCAAAGATCACAGGGACCCTCCGTGTGGAGCAGGGGAAACAGACGAAGGACATCACCCTCACACCGGGCCTGATTTCCAAATGGATGCCCGCCAGCCCCGCGGGCGATATCGCTCCGTACAAAACTGAGGTCTCACAGCTGCAACCCCTGGCTGCCAGTAAACCGTTCAAGCCAGGCAAACGCCGTTCCGTCCGTCAGCGTCAACGCGCGCGTTATCTGCTCTATGCGAAACAGGGGGACCAGGTTGCGGTGCAGTTGTCCTATCAGAAGCTCGGTCGCTACACCGGAGACAAGATGCCTGTCACGGTCATCGCTCCCTCAGGGAAGACCCTTCCCGTCGCGTCTGTCCCCTTCCAGGAGAGTGCTACTTGTGAATTCAAGGCACCTGAAACCGGCGTCTATCAACTCAACTGTGATCCGGGTCCCAATTATATGCGGGTGGATGCGTCTTCTCATCCGCTCTGCCTGGTCTCGGATGGTGCACCAGTTCGTTTGATGGCTTCGACCGGTGCCTACTATTTCTATGTCCCGGCAGGTGTAGAGAAATGGGCCGTGGGGGTCTTCGGCGAAGGGGCCGGGGAACGCGTGAGTGCGAAACTGTTCGACCCGTCCGGCAAGCAGGTCTGGTCTGAACAGAATGTGGCCCAACCGACTCTGTTTACCCGCACACAACGGCAGAACAGCCCGGGAGCGCTCTGGCGTCTGGTTCTGGAACGTCCCACGCAGGGTGGCTTTGAAGACCATTACGTGCAACTCGTCGGCATTCCAGCCGTACTGGCGCTCACTCCGGGGGAAATGCTGGTTCCCGCCAGTCCGAAAAAGAAATAACTGCGGGGTTCAATACAATTTTCCACCAGGGGGGACGTCGCGATCCGGTCGCAGTAATACGACATTCCCCTCTGCGTCGGGAACTCCCAGCGTGAGCACTTCAGATCGATGTTTACCAATCTGGCGTGGCGGCAGATTCACCACACACAGGACCTGTCGCCTCATCAGGTCCGCGTCGGCGTAGTTCGGGATGAGCCGGGCCAGTGATTTCCGGGTACCCAACTCATCCCCAAAATCGATCTGCAGAATATGGCTGGAATAACGGCCTCCCGGAAACGGCTCGATCTGTACAATCCGCCCCACACGAATTTCAACCTGTTCGAAGTCTTCAAGACTGATTTCATTCTCGTTCATCTGATGTTCCTTTGGTTCTATTGCTTTGATCGGTTCACTCTGTCTGTTTTCGACAATGGACCCCGGAAAAAGTTCACGGGAACTCCAGGATTGATTCATAGTCGAATCGGCGGTGGTTCCGAATATGCTTGATCCTGCCCGCAGGCCTGTCTAAACTGGAGACACGCGCTTAACTTTGAGAGTTCTCCCCATCCCGTCTGTCTCACCGTCAGTCGGGAGTCTGGAAATATCCCGCCTTCGATTTGGCTGTCTTCCACCAGTGGAACACGGTCAAATCCACAAAAACTCTATCAACGAAATGAAGCCGACCATGCACCTGTTGTTCCGAAGTCTTTGTGTCCTCCTCCTGTTTGCTCCCTGTTTCGTAGACCGTTCCAGTGCCGCAGGCGGAGCGTTTCCTGTCGAATCGAATCTCAAAGCGGGGGTTGCCAAGGTTGATATCACGCCCGCTGAAGTCAAAGATCTGGAGGTGGTGGGACATCGTCGCAAAGTCACCGGCGTCCGCGATCCTCTGCGGGCCGGGGTACTGATTCTGGATGACGGACAGACCAAAGTCGCCATCATCACGCTGGACCTCATCGGGGCCTATGAAGAGATCGTCAAACTCTCCCGGCAGGAGATCGAAAAAGCGACCGGCATCCCTGCAGCCAATATTATGGTGACCGCCTCTCACAATCACTCCGGCCCCGGCTTTAAAACCGAATCGGAGTGGGGCAAAACACTGATTAAAAAGCTCACCGCTGCCGCGAAGCAGGCGGCGGCTGACATGACCCCGGTGACCGTCGGATATGGAGTCGATGAAATCAGCTTTGGCATCAATCGCCGCAAGGTGATCAACGGCCGCGCTGTGGTACGCCTGAATGAAGACGGCCCCAATGATCCGCGGGTGAAGGTGCTCCGCTTTGATGATGGAAAATCACTGACTCCCAAAGCCGTTCTGATGCACGCGGTCTGCCATCCCTGTTTCTTCACCTGGGGCGACAAAGGATCGATGCCGTACCCGACCGGCTTTCCTAAAATGAGCGCTGACTTTCCGGGAGAGGCCCAGACCTTCGTCGAAATGTGTTACGGCAATCAGACGAGTTCACTCTTCCTGCAGGGGTGTGCGGGCGACATTCGTCCCAATCTGCCCGGGTATCCGTATCGCTGTGCCGATGAAGCCGACATCCAGTGGGCCGGCCGGGACCTGGGAAGCGCCGTGGTCCGCACGCTGTCCCGCAGTATGATCCGGGAAGAACTGGTAAAGCGTCCCAAGTTTTACCAGATTCGCGTCGCCAACACGGTCGTTTCGCTGCCCGGTAAAGAGGGACGCATCGACGCCGAACTGCAGGCCCTGAAAATCGGTCCCTACCTGCTGCTGACGATGCCCGGTGAACCGATGGTGGAATACGGGTTGAAACTGGAACGCGATATCGCCGATCGCGCGATTCCGATTATCGTCGGTTACGCCAACGGTTACATCGGTTACATCGCGACCGAAGACGCCTACCAGGTGGGCGGCTACGAACCCAATCGTTCCAGGCTGACCGCCGAAGCCGAAGCCATTATTCTTACCGAACTCAGCCTGCTGGCGGATCGGGTGATCGGCGATGTCTTCGAGTCGTTTTCCAAACATCCCAAGGATGTGCAGAAACGCGAAGCCTCCGAGAAAGCCCGGCTGAAACAGAAATAAACGTCAACCGGCTGGTTGAGCATTGTCTCGACACATTAGCGAAATCTTTCTGCGAGGGCAGGGCTGTCAGGCGCCTGCCCTCGTTTTATTGATGAGCAGAAAGATTGTTCCCGCCTCCGGAAGCTCAGTCTTCCAGTTTGAGAAAAGCGACGGCATTGTTGTTGTTCATGGGGATGATCAACTGCTTCTGTCTGGAATCGTAGCCCATCGAGGCGGCACTCGGAATGCCCGAAGCGATGACCTGGGCCGGTTTACCGGGGCTGATTTTTGAGACGCTGCCGAAACGGACACTGCTGACGTACTTGGTTCCGTCGGGCAGGATCACCAGGCCATCGTTGCCCCCTTCCGCGGCGTGCTCGGTGCGGAGCAGTTTGCCGTTATCCGGATTAAAAGTCATGACGTCATTGTTGCCTACATTGACCACGACCACATTTCCATCCGGATCGATGGCGACGCCGTTCGGAATCTTGAGCGGATCACCGTCTACGAAGATCGAAACGTCACCGTCTGCGGTGATTTTATAGACGCGGTTTTCCGGCTTCGAATTGGAAACAAAGATCGTCCCTGCTTTATTAACGGCAATGCCGTTCAGGAATGTGGAACCTTCCACAGGAAAGGCTTTCCCTGGTTTGCCGGTCGCGAGATCGAACGTGCGGACCACATCGATATCCGCGGTATACAGGGTTCCGTTGTGAATCGCACTTCCCAGTGGATGATTGAGCGTCAGGCCGTTGCGCGTTGCCCCAATCCATTTCGTGGTATGCACGGACCCGTCCGGATTCAACAGTGAAACATAACCATCATTTTTCGCCTGGTCCTGGGAAACCCCGGCATTCAACACGACGATCAGATTGCGGGTCGGGTCGTAGACGCAGCTCTCCGCAAAACGAAAACTGCCATACACCTTGACGTTGCTGGAGAGGGGAACGAACTCTCCGGCCTCATTGACGGCTCCCAGTGGTTTTCCTGCCTCAAACAATTTTCCGGCAGGTTTCTGAGCGTAGGCTATGTTGCTCAGCATTAACGTCGCCCCGAGGGTCAGAATTAAGAACGCTTTCATCTAAAGACTCTCCTGTTGTAAATGGGTAGTGGATCAGCTGAATTCGATAGATCAACAAGGTACCCGAATTCCCCTGTACAGGAAAGCGATCGCCGGTTTCCGGCTCTGTGGTTCAAAGCGCGCGAAATCGTCACAACCGACCAAACCTACTCTTCAGCTGAGGTGGTATCCTTGGTTTCGCTGGTCTCCGCCTCAGGCGTTTTGCGGACCAGTTCAGCCAGCCACAGGTCGCTGGCCCCATAACCACCGGGGCGGCCGGCAACAAACAGAAAGCTTCTGCCATCCCGTAATAACCGGGGACGTCCCGAGGGATTAGGATCGTTTTTAAAAGCGAGAACCGGCTCTGACCAGGCCGAATTCCAGTCGGGACGAGTTGAGTAGTGCAGCTTACCCAAGGCTTCATCCGGATCCGTTTCCAGAGCCTCTTTCTGATGAAAGAGATAAAACCGGCCATCATCGCTCAGGGAACCAACATTACCAATCCTTTGGTCAACGGGCAGTGTTTCCTCTGATCGTTCCCCAAAGAGGCTGTCTAAGGCGTCACGCCGCCAGATCATCAGGCTGCTTTCCCGACCAGGGAATTGATTCTCTGCAGTTACTATGCGGGGACGGAATGCGGTCAAACCGTCAGGGGTGAGCCGGTAATCGCGTCTGTGGCCGACGGCGATGGGGTCAGGGATCGCTTCCTGCCAGGGATCATTCAAACTCTTGCGTGTCGTAAGAAAATATTGTGAATTTTTGTGTTTGAATGAAAGACTCAGTCCGTCTGCTGAAATCTGAGGTAATGTGTTATACCCCTCAAGATTGGCTTCGGGGGGGAGAATTTCAGGATTAGACCAGGGAGCATCGAGTGAGGTGCGTGTCGCGATCCATAAATGACTGGGACTTTTCTGGTTTGATTTATCACGGCAGGTAGTAAATACGAGGGTGAGGCCATCGGCCGTGATGTCTCCACCGAACTCAAATTCATTCGAGTTAATCAGGGGGCCCAGATTTTTGGTCACCTGCCATTCCCATTCTCCCGAGGCCAGCAGGTCAGCCAGTGATGTCTGCGGAGTGACTGGTTGATCTGGAATTTGTTCCTTTTCAGCTGGCGCTGTGACGAGAGCAGGAACGGGTTCAGTGACCTCAAATGAATTTTCGCCGGCAGGCAGGGCGCCGATCTGATCAGACTCGCGTGGCCAGAGGAAGGCTGTGATGCCCACCAGCACAATCGCACACGCCGCTGCCAGCAGATAACGTTTCTGAGCAGAACTGGTGGAGTTGGCATATTGAATCGTCCCCGGATCACTGATGGTCGGTCCGGGATCAGACGGGGTATCAATCGTCTGTCGGGAAGGTTGAGGCACTTCTTTAACCGGCGGCGGAATGTGACAGTCTTCCAGGGCGACAATCAGCTCCCGGGCAGTCTGATAGCGGTCTTCTGGTTTCTTGGCGACCATTTTTTCAAAGACGGCTGCGACGGAATCGGGGACATCCGGGCGTTGTTTCTGTAACGGGGGAATGTCGCCCTCCCGGTGTTGGACGAAGACTTTGAAGATCGTGTTTCCGGTGTAGGGGGCTTCACCGGTCAGCAGGAAATAGAGCGTGCAGCCCAGACTGTAGATGTCGGATCGGAAGTCAACCAGATGCGCATCCAGCGACTGCTCGGGAGCCATGAACGACGCCGTCCCCAGAATCGCCCCGGCTGCCGTCAGTTCTGACTGACTGACGAACGGGCGGCCACTCTCATCATCGGTGGTTTCGGAGCCGGCAGGCGAATGTCGCAGTGAGTCGTCAATGTGTGCCAGTCCCAGGTCGAGAATTTTGACTGTTCCCTGATCATCCAGCAGCAGGTTGCCAGGTTTGATGTCCCGATGTACGATGCCACGTTCGTGCGCGTGTTGCAGTCCGATCGCGGTCTGGCGAATACAATCGACGGCCTGGTTCAGGGAAAGCGGACCGGAAGTACGCACGATCCGGCTGAGGTTGTCGCCACGCACATACTCCATCACCAGAAAATGGACCCCCCGGGCCTCGTCGGCATCATAGGCCCGGACGATATTTGGATGTTCGAGCGTTGCAGCAACACGGACTTCCCGTTTGAAACGTCGCACCTGATCTTCCGAAGCCAGCATCTGCTGTGACATCATCTTCAGAGCTACAATCCGGTGCATCGTGCGGTGCAGGGCTTTGAAGACCATGCCCATCCCGCCGACGTCGATCAGATCGAGGATCAGGTATTTGTCGATTAACAGCTCAGGCTCACCTTTAAGCAGGGCGGACGCCTGGTACGAGGTCAGCTTACCGTTGGTGACGAGTTGCGAAGCCAGCTGCCGTGCATCGGGGGGAGTCGTTCCAGTCGAAACCGAATCGCTGACCGACGCGAATTCGTCCGGCGAGAGTACGCCAACTGCGGACAGCTTCGAAAGAAAGTCATCGCAGTCGATATCTTCCTCTAGTTCGTCTGTTTCTTGAGTCGCAGCCGGTTCCGCTTCCTCATCCAGGTGAGGAATATCAGCCACGACCTCATCCAGCTTCTGTTCCAGCAAATCAACAGAGGGATCGGCGTGATTCAACAGCGACCTGACTTCGGTGAGCAGTGCTTCATCAGAACCACATTTCTGAACCAGCCAGGCGCCTCGTTGTTCCTCGTCCACTTCCAAAGCCGCCAGGAACGTCTGCTGGACTTTCTCCGCGTGTGAATTACTCATCTGCAGAATCACTTTCTGTGCCGGGACCGAGCTCGCGATACAACCAGGCTTTCGCATACTTCCAGTCGTTGTTGACTGTCCGCAATGAGACATCCAGCTGTTCGGCGATCTCCTCGCCCGTCAAACCACCAAAAAATTTCAGTTCCACAATCCTGGCTGCCCGGGGTAACTCGCTGGCGAGCGTCTCCAGGGCGTCATTCAATTCCAGGATGTCTAACTGATTGGCGTCATCGGCGACAGAAATGTGCAACGGAATTCCTCGACCGTCATTTCCTCCCCGTTTGAGTCGTTTTCGCTGCCGGGCGTAATCGACGAGCAGGCGACGAATAATGGTCGCGCCGGCGGCCAGCATCAGGGATCGATCTGCGGGATCCAGATTCTGCTGTTCCTGCAGTTTAAGGTACGCGTCGTTGACGAGCAGCGTGGGTTGCAGGGAATGTCCTGCACTTTCGCGACTTAAAGCCCGTTCAGCCAGACCATGTAGCTGGTCGTAAATCGATTGATCCCAGCTATTTGTGGTTCCGTCTGGCGGTACGGTCATCGGTGTGGCCTGCTGCTCTCGAATGAATCGGATGGGGAGAATTCTGTTCCTCGATAACAGAAATTCACTATCTGATTGATGAGACCCATTATAAGGGGGCTTCAAGCGGACGCAATGCCCCGGATTTCGTTTCTACCAGCGGCGGAACGAGAAAAAAATCCGATTTCGAAAAAGGTTTTTATTCGGATTGCACACATTTCCGCAGTCTGTCGCCAAGCTTATCACGAGGGGAACACAACCAGTCACAGACACCTTCAGGGGAAATCAACATGGCGATTTACGATTCCACAGACCACAAACTGGGCGATTACCTGCTGGGAAGAGCAACCGGATACTACGACAACACCTACAGTTCGCTGGGGGCAGAACATTACCGCCATGAACAGAAGCAGCGAGACGAGGCTCTGAGCATGACCTATCGGCCCTCACGGAGTGGGCCAGGCATTTTTGATGACGCTTTCGCCGAAGCAGGCGACTTCGGTTCCGAATGGGCCGAGACCATCATCGAGTATATAAGCGGCGCTTTCACCTGGGTTCCTGCCTGGACGGGAACGGTTCTCAAGCTGATCTGCGTCTTCCTGTTCCTGGTGGCAGGTGTGCAATACGAATTCACGGGCTGGGGACTGTTACTGGTCGCCGGTAGCGGATGGTTCGCACCGCGGATTACGGCAGGTCTGCTTAAAATGACCCTGAGTCTGAGTCTGTCGCTGGTTTATCTGGCTTTCATTCTGCTGGTCGCAGCACTGGTGCTCGGACTGACAGGCGGAGCCTTCTATCTGCTGGGCGTACTATTTGCGTAACAATTTTACGGGAAGACACCACTTTGAATCACAGCGGTACTTCCCCCTCAACGGAGAAAGCAGACTTCCAATGACCACTCTTCTTCAAAAACAACGCAGGGTACAACGTATGGCCAAAATCGAACAAAACAAGTCTGACACACATACCCTGGTTAGTGGAACCGAGAATACAACCACGGAGCAGAGAGGCTACTGGAGTTCGACAAAAGCGTCTCTTTTGAGTCGGTGGACCCGATTTCGAATTCAGCGATTTGCTTTGCCCGCAACGTGGGCTGCATTGGGAGCACATGTTTATCAGAACGGAACGCTGCGTAATCTCTATCGGGATCAGTTTGCACAGCTGGATGGAATGCATTCTCAGCAGGAAGTCTTGAATTTGAGTTTTAAGGCTGCTGACGGACAGGCTTCGCTGCTGGAAAAAGTCCGTTTGGCAGTCACATCACTTCCGCAACGGATCCGCATCAAACTGCTGCAGCGTAAAATCTCGCGTGCATTCAGTCAGCTGGGACGTCTGGCTTATTTCGAGCACCGTAAAACAGCCGGTCCGAAAGAACTCATCCTGCCGATCGTGCAGCTGCGAAAACGCTTGAAGCTGATCGAACAGGAGATCGAATCTAAGTCTCAGCTTCGCGCCGGGAAGTGGCTGACTCCGCAGCGAGTTCTCATGTCAGCGATTGTATTGCTGCTCTTGTGTGGCGCGGGGATGCTGATGATTCCGGATTCCACACCGGGAGGTGGTGGCGGGATAGTCGTCGTCCTGCCCGGCGGTGAACCGGCGCCGGTGCCGCTACCTGAGGAAGAAATTACGGAGGAAGAGCAGAATCAATTTGCATTCAACCGCATCGGTAAGGGCATGCAGCAGGATCTGCAGCAACTTCAGGCAAATGCCCCCGCAGGAAAAATGAATCAGACGAAACTGCAGGTCCTGCGCAGACAATTCTGGCAGGGATTTCCACAGACTCAGGAGAATGAAAGCCTGAAGCAGCAATATGCAGAAGCTTTGCTGCAAAAAGATCTTCAATTGATCTATGGAGGAATTACAACCGGTTCTACAGGGTTTTTGTCCCAGGTCTATCGAGTTTCTCTGGATGGGGGAGTGGCTCCCATTGCCAGACCCCTGTTTGATCGCTGGATGAAAGAAATTCGAAAGCAGCTGGGTATCCGTGAAGTGGGAAAACTCCAGCAGCTGGAAAATCTGAAAGTCTTTAATCGTACCAGACTGGCGGAAGCGATTCGCGCAACTGCGCCTCTGGCAGAACAATATGTACTGCTGCGAGACTGGAGTGAATACCATTCAGCCGGTCATCAGCAGGATTTCTATCGCAGCCCGCAAGCCTACCTGGCTTTTCTGTACCAGACCGATGATGAAATTCGCAGTCAGCAACAGGCGATTCTCTGGTACAGGCAACTGACCAGGGTGGTGGGCGAAGATGAACTGCTGGCGATTGCAGACAAACAGCGCTTGCAGTCTAAGATGGATACCGGACAGATCATCGGCAGCAAGATGAAACCGATGTACGATCTGTTTGAGAGACTGGCAGAAGCCAGTGAGGGAGGATTTATTCTCAACGAGTTTCGTATGCTGTCACGCTCGGATGACAGGTGGGCGGAAGCCTTTGATGAATACCAGGCAATGCTGGCGTTGCTCGACGCGCGGAAAGTGCTGGCTGCGGCTGCAAAATCGCGTCAGATTCCCGGTGCGAGTCTGGCGGATTTCCTGATTGAGCTGCAACAGGAAAGCGATCGCACCTGTTTTTTGACTCTGGCAGCCCGTCAAAATGGAGTTCAGTGGAAAGCAGCGGGTAAACAGTATACAGCGTTGTGTGAAATCTATGGTGAGCAGGCTGTCCATCGTGCCGCGCATCAGGTGCGGACAGCAAAACGGTGGCCGTGTAAAGCGGATCCACGGGGCAACGTCTTTATCGAAGTCCCTCCCACATTGAGCGACGCAAAGCGTTTTCAAAAGATCGGTTTCGTCACTCGAAATGAAGCACTTTTCGAATTGCTGGTTCGGGAACCACGCAAGCCGAAACCTGAGAAAGTCAGCCCGCGCAAGGTTGTCGCAACATTTTCCAGCGCAAACCAGATTTCAACGAGTCAGATTCCTGCTGAATATTCTGATGGACGTCTCTCTGTCGCTTCAGGACGTCTGGCTGTGAGCGTGAATGGGGAACGATCGGCGAATATTCTGGGGGGCCTGTTTGGACCCGCGCCGACACAGAGTTATATTTTGCTCTATGAGCCGACCGACACAGACAAACCATTGAAAATTCAGGGAGGTGAAGGAGCGTATGGGTATGCGTTGGACCTGTCAGACCGGTATATCGCTGTGGGAAATCGAACAGCCTGGCTCAGTAATCCACGCACAGGGAAAGGCCCGAGATTGAACGCGGGGGAGGCGTATCTCTACGATCGTCAGAGCGGCAAACTGATTACCAATGTGCGTCCACCACGCGACAGTCCGATGCGGGGACTTCAGTTTGGAACCGCAGTTGCCCTGGCGGGAGAATTCCTGGCGGTCGGAGCCACTGGACGCAGGGGACACTCTGAAGATGAAGGGGAGGTCGATATCTTCGATATTGCAACCGGGAAGTTTGTGTATCGGATTATGCTTTCGAGCCAGGACCGTGATCACGGAAGATTGGGGGCCAACATCGCTTCCGATGGAAAAAATCTGATCGTCACAGCACCGGGAAATGACAAGGAGAGCCGGAAGAACCCCGGCGTCTTTGTCCATCATGCAGGTACGGGGAGATTGCTTTCCCGCCTGGAACGACCTGCAGGCGATAGCCGACCTTACGATTTTGGGATCTCGGTCGCCATTTCCGGCAGCCAGGCGATCGTTGGTTATCCTTCCCACCGCGATGGTGGTGCTGTGCTGGTCTACGAGGCGGAGTCCGGGAAACTGCTTTCGATCTTAAAGGTACCTGGTTCCGATGTGAACGATGACGAATGGGGGGCAGGGAAGCTGGTGAGTCTCATTACGGATAAAACAGGGCGGACATTCTCTCTGGGCAGGTCCGTGGCGATGTCAGATCATCTGATTGCTGCAGCTTCCTATCGAGGCGTCCATCTGTTTGATGCGAGCTCATCGAAGTATCTGTACTCGCTACTCCTCAATGAAGAACTGAAAGCGTCTGCGGAACGTCGCGAAATTCATCGCATCGGATTTGACGGCACGACCCTGGTGGTTTCGACTCACAATGGCTCCCAACAAAACTGGACGCATCATCGCATCGACCTGAGTCAGTTCAATTGAGAGTGGTGGGCTCAATCAATTCTGTTCCAGGATACATGGATTCTCCGGGAAAATTGCCTGATTCGAGTCAGGTTCCAGGCATCAGGGCTCAACGGCTGTCAGGGGTGGACAGAGCCTCAGCGGCCTGATAAAAATAAAGCTTTAAGACTGCATGCGAAACAATGATCTTCACTGATCTTTCTATTGAATGACATTGTTGCAGCAGGCTCATTCCTGAGATGAAATCCCACCCGTTTATTGCAATCCGGACCTGAATTGATGGAGCAAAAAGAACTGGCGCTGCCATCAACTGAAGATCAACGACTGACCCTGGTCGGTCGCGGGTTACTGGCACTTTCGCTGTTGAGCTGGTGCCTGCTGATGTATCCCCTGTTGTCAGGCGGACCACTGGTTCTGGATGAGCACTGTTCTTACTGGATTATCGATTCCGATCTGCCCGGCACATCGCTGATGCGGAGTCTGGACTACGCCGCCATTCCGCCCCTGTCCAGCTGGATTCAGATCGGGTTTCTCAAGGTCCTGGGAAAATCGGAGCTGGCGTTTCGACTCTCCTCGGCTCTGTGTGCCCTGGGCGCGATCTGGATTACGTGGCTGGCGGGGAAGGAAATGCGGTCTCCGCTGACAGGAGGTCTGGCTGCGTTAATGGTCGCCTGGCATCCGGAAGCGATGGATGAAGTCCGCATTGCCCGCTGTTACGGACTCGTGCTCATGCTGGGAGCAGTCGTGATCTGGGCTACGATCCGCTGGCAACGCCAGCCCCGTTCGCTGGGAGCGGCACTGTTCTGGAGCTTCTCCTCCATCGCCTTACTCTGGACTCATTACACTTCGGCACTGCTGGTCATTCTCTCGGGGCTCGCGGTCGCAGTCAGCTGCTGGTGGCAACGCGATCTCAATCGCACCACCCTGGGCCGACTTGTACTCGCAGCTGGCCTGGTGATTCTGCTCGGTCTCCCCCTGATCCCGACCCTGCTGCGGCTCAAACTGTGGGGCCCGATTCTGAACTTCAGCGGCAGTGATACCTCGATCTGGAACCTGATCGGCCCGTTCTGGTGGATCGGGCTGCCGGTCGGTGGTCTCCTACTACTGATGGCACTCAAGCGTCGTTCTGCGCAGCCCGTTTCCAGCTCAGAACTCTGGATTACAGCGACCTGCTCATTGCTTCCGTTACTGATCCTGGCGGTACTTTCCTCGGGAGAGATGTCGAGTCTGGCCAATCCCCGTTATCGCGTCGCTTATGCACCCGCGGGGGCCTGTTTTATTGCACTGCTGCTGACTCAGACGCGGCACTGGGTGACCTCCGTGGGGGCAACGGTGGTCGTACTTAGCGCAGCCTGGTTCCTGTCTCCCCTGGGGCCCTGGGATATGGGGCGGCTCGGCTCCCCGACCGAACACGAATGGCGGGAACTGAATGCCTTCATTGCTGAGAACTCAAAACCAGGCGAACCCCTGCTGGTCCAGAGTGGATTGACCGAAAGTTACCTGGTTCCTGCGTTGACAGAGGATCGGGTATTTCTGGAATACGTGGCCTGCCGGGTGAGTCGGTTCTATGTGGAGGACCCCCATCCCCGTTACGCGTTGCCATATATCTGGAATCCGCAGTCAGGAGTGATTGCCTTCTTTCAGAATCTACTCGACAGTTGGAAAACCGATCCGGGATCGTTCTGGGTTGCCGCTGCCACCGATACCGACCTGAACCAGAATTCGCTCAACCAGATCCGCGCGATTGCCCGGGAGACCGGCTATGTGGAAACAGAGCAGAAGACCTGGCACAGCGCGACGCTGATTCATTTTCAACAGCCAGCGAATATCGGTAAGTGAACCGTCGTGCGAATCGTCAAACCCGGTTTCTGCGGATGGTGAGCAGCCAGTAGAAGGTAGCCGTCAGCATAAACAGGGCACTGGAACTGCAGACGCCGGCCCAGCCGAATTCGGTCCAGCTCCAGACGCCAACTGCGGCACCGAGTGCACCGCCCGCGAAGTAGATCACGATATAAATCGTCCCCAGGCGGTTACGGGCTTCGGGAGAGAGACTGTAAACCCGCGACTGATTACCCACATGCACGGCCTGGATTCCCAGGTCCATCAGAACCACGCCGATTCCCAGCCCGAGCAGTGTTTCTCCCTGAAAGTAGAGTATTCCAAAGGAGAACAGCGTAAACAGCTGGAACAAGCCGATGATGGGACGCGCGCCGAAACGGTCGCTCAAACGTCCGACACCACCCGCGGCAAGTGCACCACCGATGGCCAACAGTCCCAGCATCCCCGCGACGTCGCTGCCATAATTCAAGGGCGGACGCTCCAGGTGAAAGACGAGCGTCATCCAGAATGCACTGAATGCAGCAAAGCTCAAGCTTCCGAACACACACGATTCCCTGAGGACTTTCTCTGATGTGAACAGCTTCCACATCGAAGTCAGCAAAGGAATGTATCCCATACGAATCTGTGGTTTCGTGCTGGGCAACGCATACCAGAGCAGGGCCAGCAGGCAGGTCAACATGCAGGCCGCGATGTAATAAATCGATTGCCAGTCAATCAGCCGCCCCAGAACTCCACTGATCGTCCGCGAAAGCAACAGCCCCGTCAGCAGGCCCCCTACGACAGTGCCCACGACGCGTCCGCGTTCAGCGGGAGTGGCCAGGCTGGCCGCGAGGGAAATCGTCATATGCGTGCCGGTCGTCGACAACCCCAGAGCCAGGCAGGCGAAGGAGAGCCAGCCAAGACTGTCAGCCGAGGCAACCAGTAATAAAGCACAGATGGAGAGCAGCACCGAGATCAGAATCAGGGGCCGTCGATTAAAGATATCCCCCAGGGGCAGAATCAGCAGCATCCCACATGACTGGCCAATCAGGCTGAGTGTCGCTGCACTTCCGACAGCACTCTCCGACAATCCCAGGTCGATCGCAATCAGTCCCAGCAGGGGCTGCATGTAATACAGGTTGCCGACCACCATTCCCACGGTTGTCGCCAGCAGTAAAGTCAGGCCTTTACTCAAATGAGTTGATTCGGATGAATGTTCTGTCTCTGGTGCTTCCGAAGCTGACGGAGCTTCGGTGGGGGAAAGGGTCGTCATTTCTCTCGTGGATCTATTTGCAACGCTGCGAGGCAGCGAAAGGGGACTGATTTCGTACGTGTCTCTCAATTGAGGGTCATTACCGGGAAGACACGGGCGAGCGCGTCAGGTTCAGCAGTAGGAGGTGTTGCCCTGCATTTGTCTCTCACGTTAGTGCGAAGAAAAAGCGGCCAGGTTTCGCACAGAACAGGACTACTAGTACATTCCAGCACTGAGTTCTCATTTTAGGAACGGAGCTGTTCCTGGAACAGTGACTCTTTCAAAACTCGTTAGCCAACAATGAAGTCTGTCGGGCTCCAGGCTGGCTCACCAACGCAGTTTCGGCTCTGAACAGCTTCGATTTATCATTTCGGGTGCCTCAGGAAGGGGGCGATGAGAGCCTCTCATTTAGACAGTTGTTGATGTGAAGTAGTTGTTTTGTGTGCGCTTGTTTGTATCGTTGATGTTCACTTAATAGTTGATTGATAAGATATCTTAGTTCTTTTGTACATTGGACTTGTGGGATGATTAATTTTATACAATCAGGTGAAAATAGAGGGTTTTTTTGTAGAAATGAAAAGTTGGTTTGGGTAGATAGGTATAAATGTGATGATTGTGCTGAATGGATCGAATGAGTGTAAATTGAGTTAATGAATAAAAGAGAGTCATGCGTTGAGTAGGTGAAATAAAGAGTGAGAGCATCCATTCAGCCTGCCCGGTCTGTCGAAATCAGGTAGTCACATCATCGATTTCGTCCCTAATGTTAAGCTGAAAAATTTACTTCTGAGGAGTAACCAGGATGCTGCTTACGAACTGGCTTGCTAACGTCACCTCCCGTCTCCGAAAACGCCCCGTCTTCCGCTCTCGCGATCGTCGAGCCATTCGCCAACGCTGGCAGACCGCCACACAGAACCAGATCACGACAGCTGAAGTTTTGGAAGATCGGACGTTGCTGACGACCTTCTTTGTCGATGATGACTTCACCTCCGGATCAGATTTCAGCGGGACCGACACCGACCCCGGCACAGGCGGGGATCAGAACGCGGTGTGGAATGTGACAGCATTTGCGACGATTCAGGCTGCCATCAATGCGGCTGCTGCCACCGGTGATACCATTCAAGTCGCCGCGGGTACCTATAGCGGGCTGATCTCATTGAACAAGTCGGTCGATTTGCTCGGAGCTAATGCAGGTATTGACCCGAATACCATGGCCCGCGGAGCCGAAAGTATCATCGACCATGATGGTTTTTATGCGATTCAGCCGACTGCGGATGATGCCACAATCGACGGTTTTTCCTTCGAAGGAAACGGCGGACGTGTGATCGATAGCTACGCAGGTGCGGATAACCTGACCATTGCCAACAACATTTTCAACAACACAAATATTCCGGGGGGGCAAGGTGGCATCCAGTTGCAATCCGGTTCGTTTGATGATTTGACAGTCGAACAAAACCTCTTCCAGTTCACGGGAGACGGTGATGCGCTGCTGGTCGGCGGAGGCGGTTCTTTCGAGAGAATGCACATTGTCGGAAACCACTTCGCTGGAACGACGGGGGGAATCTTCCAAAACGGCGGCACGATCAATGACGCGGTCGTCGAACAGAACGAGTTTACAGGCGGCGTCGGGATGAATATGGGCGATGCTGGAAATATTCAGATTCGAGAAAACACTTTCGATGGGACTTTCTACACTGGTTTTCAGGTTGGAACAATTGATGGTGAAATCGTCGGCAACACATTCCAGAACATCGAAGCCTACCCTGGATTCTTTGGGCAGGCATTCGAGCTCTGGGGAGGACAGTACGGCACGACAGTTTCACAGAACGTGACAATCGAGAATAACGTGATCCACTACAACGATGTCGCCGGAGCTGCCGAGCCGACTCACGGGATCCGATTGCGTACCCCCGATGCAGGATCGGGGATCGATGCATCCACAATTCACATCAACAACAACGCATTTATAGATGGCGGCGTTCGCGGCGATGCCAAAGCAATTCGACATTTCGGTGACCAGACAACCGCAGTCGATGCATCGGAAAACTGGTGGGGAACCACCAGCGAAAGTAGTATTGAAGCGTTAATGGAAGACGCAGATGGCGGCACACCAGTCATGGTCGACTTCACTTCGTTCTTGAATGACGGTGCAGACACAAACGTGGGGCTGGCAGGTTTTCAGGGTGATTATTCTGTACTGAATGTAACCGCTTTGGGAGCTCAAACGGGGGCACCCGAACGAATCAATGAGGCCATACAGGCCGTAAACAGCGGAGGAACCGTCTACGTTAATTCTGGGATTTATAACGAGAGTGTGGTAGTAGATCGTGGAATCACTCTCGGTGGAACCCCCGACATTCAGGGAACTGTCAAAGTAACAGATAATGCTTCGCTTGCCCCCGGCTTCAGTGCCGGAATCATGCAGACTCAGGATCTCATCCTGGGAGGGGCTTTCGAACTGGATTCCATTAACCTGGGCAGCTTTACGCAACTTGACGTGGGCCCGGGGGAAGACCTGCGATATGTTGAATCCGTTCAGGGACAGAACATTCTGTTCTGGAGGAACTCATCCGGCGATCTGAGTCGGGCCACCTATACCTGGGATGGCACTAATCTGGTATTAGGAGCAATTACAACCGCGACGGGACTGACGTCAGGCGATCATGCCAGCATTTTGAATGTGGGTGGAGGCGTACTGGAGGGGTATTTCCACTCCGGAGCCGGTCCCAGCACAGCAGGGCAGTACCATGCAATCAGTAATGACGGCGGACAGACCTGGATTAATGAAACCTTCATCAGCTATCCCTTCCCGACAGCAGGATTATCTGATTCTGGTACGACCGGCGGCGGGGGAATCATTGAGGTGAATGGTGAACGCCGAATCTATGCCCAAAATAATTTTGGTGATATTGTCATGTGGACCGGTCCCGCCGGGGCAAACGGTCCCCTGACTAATGCCGGTGTCGTGATTGATGGTTCGACCGGCAACTTCCAGAATCAGTCTCCCAGTGGTGATGCGATTCTGCTGCCTTCGGGAGAAACTCTGTACCTGTATGTTGACGGGGAAGGTTCGGAAAGCTCACTCGGTGCCATCGGCGCGCTGATTCTGGATCAAACCGGTCTCGGGATTACCAGCCAGATTGATAACTTTATTTCCGTTACCGACATCGCGCTCAGTGGCGCAGGGCTCACCAGGCTGGATGAAATGACAATTGGTGATCTGCAACTCAGCGGTAATACCCTGACTGGCGTCCTGATGATTGCGGGTGACAGCGTCACTAATGGAAACAACGAAGATCTGTTCTATGCCCCCATCACCATTAACCTGGCTCCTGCTGCTCCGGCTGTACCCGCCGGTCTGGACATTGAAATTGACGGGAACGCAGCAGGCACAGGCTATGATCAGATCGATGTGACTGGGACTGTTTCTATAGGAGACGGCGTCAGTTTGAATCTGATCGATGGCTACGATCCCCTGGAAGGAGATCAGTTTGTCATTATCAACAATGATGGCACGGACCCGGTAAATGGTACATTCGTCGGACTGCCCGAAGGGCACGAATTTGTAGACTTTCTGGGGGTTGTCGGACAGAATGCCTACCTGACTTATGCGGGGGGAGACGGTAATGATGTCGTGATTGTGGTTGAAGATTCGACCCCTGAAGTCACTGTTCCCGTGAATGGCACATCAGATGATTATACGCTGGAAGTCATCGGTTCGAATCTGGTTTTGAGTGACAGTGTCTCTGGAAACGTGATTTCGGTCCTGCCGGTGAATTCTCTGGAGGGACCCCTGGTGATCAATGGCGAAGATAACCAGGATGACACATTGACTATTGATCTGACCAATATCGATCATACTACGGATATTCAGATTCAGTTTGAGGGAGGTGCTGGTGGAAACGATACTCTGCGCATCGATCGTACCGGGGGCATCAACTCAGTCGAGCATGTCTTTGTAAGTTCCAGTGATGGAAGTATTTTCCTGGATGGGGAAGCAACGGCAACAATTACCTATACCGGTCTGGAACCAGTTATTGATAATCTGGTGGCCAATGACAGGATCTTCAGTTTTACTGGTGCCGCTGAGACAATCACCTTGTCTGACGACATTAATCCTGCAGATAATGTATCCCAGATTGACTCCGATCTCTTCGGCGAAGTAGTAACCTTCCTGAATCCCACCAATAACATCATCATCAACACGGAAGTCAGCGGCGGTTCGGGCGCTGATACAGTCGACATTGATGGTATCGACGCCAACTTCGATGCCAATGTCACGGTTAATGCCGGTACCGACGATACAATCAACACCGGCACCGTTGACATCGCATCCGGTGCGCTGGATCTGACGGCCGGTCAGGTGAATGTGAATGGTGCCTTCACGACTACAGGGACTGTGGATATTCTGGCGACTGCTGCCGATATTACATTTGACGCAGCCGGCTCAATTGACGCCGGTACCAGTGAAATCGACTTAACTGCCTTTTTCAATGTGGAATCGTTAATTGTGACCACAGACAGCGAGGTGCGGGTCACTGCTTCCGGTGGTGGCATTAATGACTTTACTGGAAATGCCCTGATCACGGCTGATCGGGTCGCATTAGTTGCTGGTGGAGCTGGTGGCATCACTGGAATTGAGACTAACGTTAATACATTGGCTGCCAGCGCGGCAGGTGGAGCCTTTACTATCGACAACGTGGGTGATCTGGTAATTGGGAGTGTCAATGGCCTGGATGGAATCACGGCCAACAGCAGTAACATTTTTGTGACTACCACCGGTGCATTGACTATCAATCAGGCTGTTTCCGCAGATACGGTTGGTTACCTGAGAGCCATCGATGCCGCTGGTACAGGACAGGACTTAAATATCAATGCAGGGGTCACCAGTACGAGTGGCAACCTTAATTTACAAGCCGGAGATAATTTGAATCTGGCAACCGGAATCACTTTGGATTCCGCGGCAGCTTTGATACTCAATATTGATAGTCCCTTTGGTGGTACTCCAGATGCGACGGGTGGTGTGGCCAACCTGAATGGAATTCTAATTGCGGGAACAGATATCACCGTGAATGGTGGGACTGAGGGAGACCAGGTCATTATTGACGGCAATGGTGGTGCTCTCAATGATGGGGGGACTGTAGACGGTATCTCGGGCCTGTTTACATTCTACGGTAATGCGGGTGCGGATGAACTGATCGTCGATGATTCCGGCGATAACACCGGCGATAATATTCTCATCCAGAATACAGGGGTAGGAGTTGGTTCGGTGATCGGTGCCGGTGCAGTTTCTCTCAGTTATGATGCCCTGGAAGATCTGACCGTCTATTCCGGAACTGACGCCGATGACATCACAGTCAATCCGAATGTACTGACGACGATTGACATTGTAGGCGGCAATCCAGCCGCTCCTGCTTTCCCTGGCGATTCACTGACCTACCTGACTCCTCCGGGCGAATCTTCCACCTTCACACCAGACGGCCTGGATGGGGGGACTATCTCCGCGACCGGCCCATTCCAGGATGTGACCTTTGATGAAATCGAAGGTCTGACCTTTGGCGGCAGCATTGTCGTTGATGGTACTGCCGGCGATGATACGCTGACGATTACCGCTCTGACTGCCAACTCGGGGACGTACCAGATCAACGGCGGGCCGATCATCAATTTCAATGCCAATACGGATTTCACCTTCAACGGTCTGGCCGGCGATGACACCTTGATCATCAATAATCCTGCTGGTGGCCTGTTTGATCCCGTGAATGGAATCAACTTCAACGGTGGAACCGGCGGCGAAACGCTCGGCGACACACTGCAGATTCTGGGTGGTACCGCCGCGATCGTCGAACATCAGTTTGTAGATAACAACAATGGTTCGGTCTTTTACAATGGCGAAGGGACCGCCACGATTACCTACACCGGCCTGGAACCGATTGATGATACCATCACCGCCACCGATCGTATCTTTACCTTCACAGGTGCCGCTGAGACGATCACGCTCTCAGATGACGGTGGTCCCGGGGATGGGCTTTCACTGATTGATTCTGACCTGGGTGAATCAGTCAACTTCATACATCCCATCGCGACGCTGACGATCAACACTGAGCTGTCCGGCGGCAGTGGTGCTGATATTATCAATATCGATCCCCTGGACTCGACTTTCACAGCCAATCTGACGGTCAACGCCGGCACTGATGATATCATCAACACGGGAACGGTTGATATCGGGGCGGGCGCCCTGGACCTGACTTCCGGTCAGGTCTTCGTGAATGGCGCGTTTACCACCACGGGCAGTGTAGATGTTGACTCGACTTTTGGTGATATTACCTTTGCTGCAGCTGGTTCGATTGATGCCGGTGCCAGCGAGATCGATTTAACGGCCTTCTTCAATGTGGAATCCTTGAATGTGACCACAACCAGTGAAGTCCGTGTGACGGCTACCGGCGGTGGTATCAATGACCTGACAGGGAATGCTCTGATCACCGCTGATCGGGCGGCGTTGCGTGTCGGTGGTCCCGGCGGTATTACCGGAATCGACACCAACGTCAATACTCTGGCAACCAGCGTGGCCAGTGGCGCGTTTACGATCGACAATACAGGAAATCTGGAAATTGGCACGGTTGATGGTCTGTCTGGGATCACTGCTGCAGCCAGTCAAATCTTCCTGACGACAACTGGCACGCTGCTGGTCAGTGACACAGTTACCGGGGGAGCCGTCGATCTGAGGTCGAACGGTACGATGACGATTTCCGATAATGTCAGTGCTTCTACCGGAACGTTGAAGCTGCAAAACAACGCGAATGACTTTATATTGAACAATCTCGCACAAATTTCCAACTCCGGTGCATTTTTGATCGACATCTTTTCTGTCGGTACTGTGGATCTGGCAGACGGATCGGAAATTACCAGCAGCGGTACTGGTCTGATCGACATTTTTGCGGTCAATAATATCAATCTTTCAAATGTCAATACCGGCGGCGAAGTGCAGCTCTTTACTACTTTAGGCAGTATCACCGATAATACGGCCGGTGAAGCGGCTTTGATCGATGCGGATACTGTTTCTCTGCAAGCCCATTTCGGCATCGGCGCCGCGGGCGCCGCGGATATCGATCTGGCCATCAATACCATGGCTGCCAACGAGCATAATGGCGATATCTTCATCCAGGAACCTTCTGCAGCCACCATTGGTACGGTAAACGGGCTCGATGGTATTACTGCTGCCGGCAACATTTCTCTGTCCATTGGCGGCACACTCAATATCAACCAGAAGATCGAAGCTACCGGTGCGGCGTCTATTATTCAGGCAAACGTCCAAGGGGATATCAACGTCAATAGCACCGTGCAGACCAACGGTGGTGGGATCAACCTTTACGCTGACGATAATCTGGCACTGGGAGCGACTTCTCTCGTGGATACCACCACGGCTGAATTAGTAAGACTCTTCGCTGATTTCAACAATGACAGCAGTGGTGGGTTCACGCAGGATGAAGGCAGCCTGGTCAATGCAAGAGGCGGTGATCTGGTTGCACGGGCTTATGGAGACGTCGAGATTGCCGATCTGCAGAGTGCAGGCGGTCGAGTCGTGGTGATTAGTGTTGGAGGCGGTGTTGTGGATAATACCACCAGCCCGAGTGAAGCACCATTGATTA